>JAISZF010000004.1 GCA_031269415.1 Clostridiales bacterium | reverse complement strand
CCGCCGGCGATTTTGGCCTTAAGCATCTCCTTGCTCGCTCCCAGCCGACGCATTTGGTAGATAAGGCGGATAGTGGCGGTATCGGCGAATTTGGCCGCGTTGCTGTTATTCTGTATCTGTGTGGAATCCGGCAGCATTATGTGCGCCAAACCGGCGATTTTATTTACCGGATCATACAGGGCGATGCCCACGCATGAGCCAAGGCCAAGTGTTGTAAGCGCTCCGGGGCTTTTTACGGCGTTCAGATCCGCCATTCCCACGATGATCATATCATCGCGCATCGCGCCTAACTCCCAAAGCCGTCAGAATCAGCCGCAGCGATGGCACATCCGGTATGAGCAAAAAATAACCGGCCAAATCGTCCGTGTCCGTTTCAAAGACCGACTCGATTAAAAGAGCGTGATCCGCCGTCTTGCCAAACTCAATCGCGGGTACGGAGAGTATCGCGTTGGCCATATCAATAGACAGGAGAGGTACCGACGGCATCACGTTCTTTTGAATAAATCCCGACAAAGAGCCCAGGTATGAGCTTGCCAGTATGTTGCCGATTTCCTTCATCGCGGAAAGTTCCAGCTCCGTGAAATCGCCGGATTCCTTTTTCGGCGCAAAATCACCCATCAGAGAACGGATAAGTATCTCCCCGGATTCCCTTTTAACCAGAAACATCATCATACCGTTTATATCTCCGGTAATCTGTACCAGCACCCCGATTATGATCTGTTCGGGGCCTCCTAAAAACCGCGCGATATCTTTAAAGTCCACCATATTTACGGCGGGTACTCTCAGTTTTATCATTCTGCCCAGCATCTTAGACATTGCGGTTATAGCGTTGCCCGCGCCTATATTGCCTATTTCCTTCAGGGTATCAATCTCCACATTCTGTAAATCGCTCCAGTCAGCCATGACGCAAATCCTCCGTTTTCCACCTGAGCAGCAGTTGTTTTCGCTGCCCCTCAAGGATATACCGCATAATCGCGGCCATCAGTTCATCCGATAGACTCACAAATTCAACGCGGTACTGAAATTTATACGCTGAGCGTGTATTAGGCACACTCCGCGCTTCCAATACCTTTCCCGTAACAAGCGCTGTCTCGTCGCCCAATTCTATAACCCCCTTAATCAGCGCGCCTTCCATCAGGGGGTAATTCGACACGACACAGGCGCCGCCGCCGCTGATATCACGGATTATGCCGGAGAAGGCCCCTTCTCCGGCAAACGGGGCGCATATAGCCTCTACTTCCATGAACGAGAGCGGTGCCTCGCATTTCAAACGGTAGGAATCACGGCGTTGAACACGTTCAAATTCGCTTGAAAGCTTAATGTGCGTCAGGCTGAATCCGTCCTGTTTGAATTTTCGTATAACATAAGCTCCGAATTTGTATATGCCATTTTCCGTAAAGACAGCAACGCTTAACTCGGCCCCGTCTGGCGCGCCGGCCAGCCGGCCGTTTATCACCGGCGTTTTAAGCAAAAGCTCGCCGGGTTCCGGCATGTGTTCAACCAGGCTGAACAAGGCTTTGCAGCCGTCTTTTTCCGTAACCTCAATCCGATCGCCGATTTTTATATACTTGTAAGACATACGCACCTCCGCGCGCCGGAATACGTTATGCCCGAAGGTTATTCACCAGCCGGTTCATGAAAATAGCGATACCACACGCGTTATGACGATATTTCGGTTCCATGTTGAGAAGCTTCAGGCATATGTTTTCAATACTTTTCGTGCTTTCGGCGCGCGGAAAGCAGAGCGTGAGAGGTTCCTGCCTCTTAACCGCGCGAGGCACACAGTAGTCGAAGGGTATCACGCCGGCGTTTTCTAGACTGATCCCCAAAAACTGCTCGGACACCCTGTTCAGCTTCTCAAATATGTCTAATCCTTCACTGTAATTATTAACCATGTTTACAACAATCTTCAATACCGGCGTTTGAAGGCTCGCGCGTTTAAGCGACTTTATAATCGCGTACGCGTCGGCGATGGATGTCGGTTCCGGCGTGACCACCAGAATCGTTTCATTAGACGCCTTAACAAAGCTGAGTACGTTTTTAGAAATACCCGCGCCGGTATCTATAAGTATTATGTCCGAAATCTCGTCTAACGCTCCAAAATTATTTATCACAACCGAAATTTGTTTTTCAGAAAGATTTGCCAGCGCGGTCAGCCCGGCTCCGCCGGACAGAAACTTCAGGCCCAGCGGGCCGTCGGTCAAAGCGGATTCCAGTTTCATCTTCGAGTTTACGACGTCGCCGAAATTAAACCGCGGAATAACGCCTGACAGGACCTCTATATTGGAGAGCCCCAAATCGGCGTCGATGATTACAACACGTTTATCCAGCTTGCGCAGCCCTATCGCCAGATTCAATGTCAGATTTGTCTTGCCCACTCCGCCTTTTCCGCTGGTAACGGCAATAACCCGTGAGGTAACCGGTTCGTGAACCGTCTGATGTTCTCTGGATTTTACAATATCCCTCAGCCTGTTTGCCTGATCCATCAGTAATGAGCGCCTCCTATCCCCAATAAGGCTTTTGTAATCTTTTCAGGATGAGCGACTTCAATGTCGTCCGGCACGTTCTGCCCGTTTGTGATATACGCCATGCGTTTGCCCGTTAAATAGCACAGATTCAGGATTGCCCCATAGCAGGAGGTTTCATCCAGCTTTGTAAATACCAGCTTATAATCTGTCAAAACGGAATAGGCGTTCGCGATGCTCAGCAAGTCCTCGTATTTAGTCGTAAGGCTGAGTACCAGATATTTTGTACTGTCCGGAATGAGCGCCAGGAACTCGCTCAATTCCTTGAAATTTTCCTGATTGCGATGTGAACGCCCCGCCGTGTCCACCAGCACCACGTCGTTCTCCTGATCTATAATCGGCTCCAGATGATTCTCCAAATCCTGGCTGTTATAAATCACATCCACATCCAGACCCAGTATCTCCGCGTAGGTTTTAAGCTGTTCAATAGCGGCGATCCGGTACGTGTCCGCGGTGATCAACCCCACCTTGAGGTTATGATACAGCATCAGAATGGACGAAATCTTGGCGATGGTAGTGGTTTTCCCCACGCCTGTCGGCCCCATCAGCACCACAAAGCGCGTGCGTTTGGTCTTCACCAGCTCGATCGGCTCGGCCGGACCCAATATGTTTATTATCGTGTTATAGACGATTGTGGATACCAGCTTTATGTCTATCCGGCTCTCGTCGTCTATAGCGTTGGCGTCTTCCAGCACCTTCTCGGCAATATCGGGCGTAACCCCTTGCGCCACCAGGGTGTCATAAAATACCTGAATCACCCGGTTGTCATACTTTCGCAGACTGTACGAGCGATAGAGCTGCTCGTTTAACGATAATTGCCCCATTAATTTATTCAGCAGTTCCTCCTGAGAGGATATCTTCTCTTCCAATGACCTTATTTTGTCACGTTGGCGCTTAAAGTCATCTGTTTCCTCGTAGGCGAGCCGCTCCGCCTCACTCGTCGCGGCCGCCAGCCGCTCGTTGCTTTCCTCCGGCTTTTTGCCGTCCTTATCCGCGTAAGCGGCCGTTACCTCCGTAACAGGTTTTCTGAACAGCGAAAAGATGCCTCTGGGTTTGGTTTTCCGGATATTCAGAATGAGCGCGTTAAGGCCCAGTTCTTCCTTTACTTTGGCTATCGCCTCTTGTTCCGTACGCCCTGTAAATTTTTTGATCCTCATGCCACACCAACCATCCCAACGGATTGTATTTCTGCAGAAGGCTCCACTTCGTTATAACTCAACACAACCAAATCGGGCGCGGCCTGCTCCACCAGCCGTTTAAAATACACGCGCACCATCGGCGACGTTAAAATAATCGGCTGAACGCCCATAGACGTTAACTTCCTCATCTGCTCGTTCAAATTTTCGAATACGCTCCGTGTCAGGGCCGGATCCAACGCCAGGTACGGCCCCTGTTCCGTATGCTGGACACTGCTTAATATGCGCTGCTCCAATTCAGGATCCAATGTGAGAACCGTGTTGGACGAGTCCTCGAAATACTGCCGGGTGATAGCCCTGCGCAGCGCCTGCCTCACGTATTCGGTGAGCGTATCCGCGTCCCTTACCGTGTGGCTGTAGTCGGCCAGCGTTTCCAGGATGGTGACCAGGTCACGGATGGATATGCCCTCACGCAGCAGGTTGCTCAGCACTTTCTGGATCTCTCCGACAGACATCAGCTTAGGCACCAGTTCCTCCACCAGAACCGGGTGATTCTCCTTGACGTTGTCTATCAATGTCTGCGTATCCTGCCTGGACAGCAGTTCATACAGGTGGCCGCGTATGATCTCCGTCATATGCGTGGCGATAATCGCGGGCGGATCCACCACCGTATACCCCATCGCTTCGGCGCGCTCGCGCTGATTCTCGGCGATCCATAAAGCCGGAAGCCCCAGATACGGCTCGATAGTTTCTATGCCGTCTATCTCTTCCTCCACTGTGCCCGGGTTCATAGCCATATAATGATTGAACATAATGTCGCCGGAAGCGGCCTCCACGCCCTTGATCAGTATCTTATACTGGTTGGGGGCGAGCTTGATATCATCGCGCAGATGTATCATCGGCACAATAGTACCCAATTCCAGCGCTACCTGCCTGCGGATCATCACCACGCGATCCAGCAGGTCACCGCCCTGGCTGGAATCCACCAGAGGGATTAAACCGTAGCCGAAGAGCAGCAGAATGGGATCCACATTCAGCAGCGAAATGACGTTCTCGGGGCGTCGAACCGCCTCGGCCTCAACGTCCTCGGCGTTTATCTCGGTTTCTATGTCCGCGATCAGCGCCTTTCGGTTCATTACGGTTCCGCAGTAGATCAAAAACAGGCCGAACGGCACGAAGATATACCATGGCAGCGGAGTGACGACGCCCATAAACACAATTATGCCGCCCGCGATTGTAAGCGCGACGGGCTGGCTGAAGAGCTGCTTGGCCAGGGTTGCGGAGATCTCCGACTCACTGGTCGCCTTTGTGACAAGAATACCCGTGGCCGTAGAGATCAGCAGGGCCGGAATCTGGCTGACCAGCCCGTCGCCGATAGTCATAATCGTGTATTTGGACGCGGCCTCGCCGATGGATAAGGGCGTTCCGGTGGCAAGCCCGGTTACGCCCAGCGCCAGCCCGGCGATGATATTGATAAACGTAATCAGGATACCCGCGACGGCGTCGCCCTTAACAAACTTGCTCGCGCCGTCCATGGCGCCGTAGAAATTGGATTCGTCCTGGATCTTTTTCCTCCGCGCCTTGGCCTCGATCTCGTCGATGATCCCCGCGTTCAGATCCGCGTCGATAGCCATCTGCTTACCCGGCATGGCGTCCAGCGTAAACCGCGCGGTCACCTCGGCGACACGCTCGGAACCCTTGGTAATAACCATAAAGTTCACGATAACGATTATAATGAATATAATGATGCCGACCACCATATTTCCGCCCGCCACAAAACCGCCGAATGTGTTGACCACCTCTCCGGCGTACCCCCGCAGCAGGATAAGCCGCGTGGTGGATACGTTAAGCACCATCCTGAACAATGTGGTTATCAGCAGTACGGTAGGAAACAGGGACATGTCTAAGGGTTCGCTGGAGTACAGCGTATTGAGAAGGATCAGCAGCGCCAATGATATATTGAGCATCAAAAGAAAATCCAACAGCGGCGTGGGCAGCGGAATAATGATAAAGATTATGATTGCGACAATAACGGCGCCTAAAGACATTTCCCTTATATTCATAAAAATCCCCTGTCTGGATTATTATAGCATATTTTATATTTTTTTGTATATAGATTGCGCATTACGCCATCTTTTTCAATCGATACACAAAAGCCAGAATCTCGGCCACAGCCTGATACATTTCCGGCGGTATCTCCTTACCTATATCCACCGCGGCGTATAAAGCCCGTGCCAGCTCACGGTTTTCCACGATCTCCACGCCGCTTTGCCCCGCGATCTCCTTTATCCTGCGCGCCACATAGTCCGCTCCCTTAGCCGTGACCAGAGGCGCCCGTCCGCTGTCCCGGTCATACGCCAGCGCGACGGCGTAGTGCGTCGGGTTTGTGATAATTACGTCCGCGTGAGGCACTTCTTGCATCATGCGGCGCATGGAGACCTCCCGCATCTTGGATATTATCCGCCCCTTTATCTGCGGGTTGCCCTCAGCCTGTTTGAATTCGTCCTTGACTTCCTGCTTGGTCATGCGAAGTCCTCTGGTGTGCCGGAACCTCGTAAAGGCGTAGTCGGCGGCGGCCACGAATATAAACCAGCCGCCTACGTTCAGCCCCAGGTTCACGATAAGATCGCCCAGCCAGGAGATCGCCTCAAACAACTCCATCCGTGCCAAGTTGGGCAGGCTGTTCAGCTCGTCCCTCAATGCAGAATAGATAACCGTCACGATGATCGCGAATTTTGCAACGGATTTTAGCAGTGTCACAAGAATCTGCGGTGAAAACATACGTTTAAATCCGGATATAGGATTTATTTTTGAAAATTTCGGCCACATCGCCTTAGGGGTAACCTTCCAACCGACCTGTATTATGTTGGAGATAACTCCTATGAGCATCGCGGACAGCATTATGGGCGCGGCTGCCCACAGCGCCCGCTCAAAGAAGAAAGTGATAACCCTGCCGGAATATTCGGGAGAAAACACAGCGTCCATGTCGCCGATCATGCCGAAACCGAAGCTGAATATCTCAAACATGCGCTGATATATCCATCCGGCGGTTATTTTTAAGACCGCGAAAACGCCAATAAAGGTGAAGGCCGTGTTAATCTCCTGACTTTGGGCGACCTGCCCCTCATCACGCGCCTTTTGCTTCTTGCGCGGCGTCGCCTTTTCCGTTTTTTCCCCGCCCTCGGCGAAGAAGCCCAAATTCAGCCTTACAATGCCCCGCATTATTCCGCCATGCCTTTCAACGCGCCGATAGCGGCCGAATAAGCCAAATCAAAGACCGTACTGTAGATATCCGACAAAATGGGCGCAATCATATACAGCAGCGCCAAGCCGGCCAGGATCTTAATCGGCATGCCGACGACAAACACGTTCATCTGAGGCACCGCTTTTACCAGCAGGCCCATGGCGGCATCAATGATCATAATCGCTCCGATGATGGGCAGAGCCGACTGAAAGGCCACGGTAATAAAGCTCTTCATTAACTCCAGCACAATTCCCGTCAGGGCTGGATTATTCAAAATAGCCGCTCCGCCGACGGGCAGTACGTCGTAACTGAAAAACACGGCGGATAACATGGCGTGAAGGCCTCCGGACTGTACCAGCATCGCGGTCAGCGTGAAAAAAAACAGATTGCCGATAATCGGAACCTGTATCTGCGTTACCGGGTCAAATACGCTCACCATTGAAAACCCGATCTGGAAATCCAGCAACTGTCCGGCGAAAAACACTAGGTTAAACGCCAGATACACCATAAAGCCCACGATTAGCCCCGTTAAGAATTCCTTGGCGATCAGCGTCACAAAACCCGGGGCCGTATTGAAATATACCGCGGTTTTGACATGACCGGAAACAGTAATTAAGAACGCGACGGAAGCGGCGAACGCCAGTTTCCCCAAAACATTCATGTTATTGCCCGAAAAGACCGGCAGGATCAAAAGGAACGCGATCACTCGCGTGAACACCAGAAGGAACACGTCCGCGCTGCCGAGAAACTTCTCCAACAGATACAATCCCAGGGTTTCCATTACCGCGGAACCATCAGCTCCGGGATACTGCTTATCAGTTCATGAAAGTACCCCGTAAGCGTGGAGAGTATAAACGGCCCGAAGAAGATGAGGGACAGCAGCACCGCGAGTATTTTGGGAATAAACGCCAAAGTCGGTTCCTGTATGGACGTCACGGCCTGAAAGATGCTCACTAACACGCCCACCGCCAGCCCGCAAACCAGGGGCGGCGCGGAGCATAAAATAATGGTCATAAGCCCGTCACGGATCAAGTCCAAGAGTTTGTCCTGCGTCATACTAATCATTCCGCCTTTTACATTCTGAATGTCCTGACCAGACTTTCTATCATAAAACTCCAGCCGCCGCTCATTATAAAGAGTAATATCTTAAACGGCAGCGAGATCATAACCGGCGGCAGCATCATCATGCCCATTGCCATAAGCACGGACGCCACGATCATGTCTATCACAATAAACGGCAGGTAAATGATAAACCCTACTTTAAACCCCTTCGTCAATTCCCCCAGCATAAACGCGGGTATAAGCACCCTGTCGGGTATCTCTTCCGGACTCTGATATGTCTGACCGGATAATTCCGCGAAGAGCGCGATGTCTTTATCCTCCGCTTGGGCGCGCATAAAATCCCGTAAGGGTTCCATGCCCGTGTCTATCGCCTGCTCCGCGCTCAGTTTTCCCTCGGAAAAGGGTTTGATCGCGTTCTCGTTAATATCCGTAAAGATCGGTCCCATCAGGAACATGGTAAGAAACAGCGACAGGCCGATCAAGACCTGATTGGGCGGCATTTGCTGAGTGCCAAGCGCCGATCTCAGGAATTGCAGCGAGATAATCAGCCTCGTAAAGCTCGTCAGCATAATCAGCAGCGACGGCGCGAGCGATATTAAGCTTAACATGAACAGCAGCTGCATCAGCGAAGCGACTTGTTCCGGATTTTCAGTCACGCCCCGCCTTCTTTCTTTTTTAGAAAATTTTCAAATACGGTCGCGTTATCGGCGATGTTCAAGGGTTCCCCCGTAATCTCGGCCACAAGTGAAACCCTGTCTTTAGTGACCCCGATTAAGAAGACGCGCCCACCCGCACGCACAATCTGAAGGCAGCTTTGCGCCCCCACCTGGCAGGTTTCTATCACGCGGAGATTCCTTCCCTTTCCCCCGTAACGCAGCGAGGCGAACCGGCGAGCGCAAAAAAGGAAAAGCAGGATCACAATGGCAAAAATTAAAAGGATGTAAAAAAACTGGCCTAATACATCCGCGGATGCCGACCAGTCCCCCGTATTTGGCGTCATTGCCCTATTACCTTCTGAACCGCTTCCAAAACCCTGTCGGCTTGGAACGGCTTAACGATAAAGTCACGCGCGCCCGCCTGTATGGATTCTATCACCATGGCCTGCTGGCCCATAGCCGAACACATGATTATCAACGCGCCGTTATCTACCGACTTAATGCCCTTAGCCGCGTTAATGCCGTCCATCTCCGGCATTGTGATATCCATTATCACCAGGCTCGGTTTTAACTCTTTATATTTTTCTATGGCCTTTGCCCCGTTTTCCGCTTCTCCAACTACATTGTACCCGTTTTTGGACAGAATATCCTTCAGCATCATGCGCATGAAAGCTGCGTCGTCCACCAGCAGAATTGTCTTGTCCGACATGATTTCACTCCTCTTTCGTTATATTATCTCCCGCCTATATTCTTTTATCCGCGCTGATAATATCTGTTACGCGTATGCCGAAATTTTCGTCGATTACAACGACTTCTCCTTTGGCGACGAATTTACCGTTAACCAAAATATCGATCGGCTCGCCCGCGAGCTTATCCAGCTCTATAACCGAACCCGGAGAAAACTCCAATATTTCTTTAATCTTTTTATGTGTGCGCCCCAGCTCAACGGATACCTCCAGAGGTACGTCCATGATTATCTCTATATTCTCTTTCTGCCGCATAACGTCGCCGACGTCAAAACTCTGAAACTGAGCGGGCTGTACGTTTACATTCTGGGTCTGGTAATGTCTGGCTTCCGGCTCGGACATATACGCCGGCTGAACAGTCCGCTCCGGGGTCAGCGCGGGCCGCGCGGCCGGAGCGTTGTCAGCGGCCTGAGGCGGGGCCGTATTCGCGGCTTCGTCGGGCGATGAGACGGTTATAGGCGCCATCATGGTATCTATAACGTCCATGGCAAAATCCAGAGGATAGATCTGCGTTAATTCGCTGTTAAGCAGCGTTCCGATCTCCATTTTGAACGATACGCACGCAATCATGTCGTCCGGGGAGTAGCCGACAGAATCGAAGAAGGTGTCGTCGGAAAAATCCAACACAAACGCCTGCGGCGTTTCTATGTCTATCTTGCGGCCAATCATGGCCGCCATGGATGTGGACGCGGAGCCTATCATTTGGTTCATGGCTTCCCCGATGGCGCTGAGATCCAGTTCCGTCAGTTCGGCGTTCATATCAACGCCGCCGTCGCCGCCCATCATCAAATTCGCGATAACACGTACGTCCCTTTCTTTCAGTACCAGGATGTTACTGCCCATCAGGCCTTCCTTATAGTCGACGCGCACGCCGACGCATGGCCTGTCATAATAATCCGATAATTTGCTCCACCTGATGACAATGACATTCGGCGTGGTTATCCATACCTTCTGGTTCAGAAGGGCAAACAGCGTTGTGGCCGCCGTCCCCATAGATATATTTCCAACTTCTCCCAGTATGTCTTTCTGATCATTGGTCAGAATTTCTTTTGTCTCCGAATCGTCGGATGAAGGCGCCGCGAGATCATCATTATTCACCCCGCCAAGCAGGGCTTCTATTTCAGCCTGAGAAAGTATATCTCCCACAGCGGCTATTCCTCCTTCCTGGCAGCGGACGTTATCTGAACAGCGTACTTTCCGCGGCTGAGTCCCGGCTTCGCGTAGAATTTACACAGATTGCCGACCATAACCTTTATATCGGAATTGATGTAAGAATCCAGAGGTATTATATCACCTACCTGCAGGTTGATAAAATCATTAACCGTGATATATGTGTTCCCTATAACCGCGTTTACACGCGCCGTTGTCTTTTCCAGCTCAATCTCCATCATCTCGGCGTACGCTTCCGAATTATCGTCCGCGGGAGTATTAAACCAATATTTTGTGTAGAGTTTATCCATTACCGGCTCCAATACCAAGTTCGGCAGGCAAAAATTGATGAAACCCTCCGTCGGGCCGATTTTCGCGCTGATTGTAATCAGCGCGACTATTTCGGACGGCGAGATAAACTGAACGAACTGCGGGTTGGTTTCCAGTTTTTCCAGGCTGGGCGACAATTCCGTAACATTCTCCCACGCTTCCGGCAAGTATGTCAGCATGTGGTTGATAACGCGATCCAGAAGCACTTTCTCGATTTCGGAAAAATCCCGCAGGCGTTTCAAGCCCAAACCGGAACCGCCCAGAATACGATCTATAATAGAATATCCGATAGATGGCGACATTTCAAGTATTATGGAACCCTTGAGGGGCTTGACGCGCACAATACCAAGAATATCCGGGCTGATCAGCGAATTGCTGAATTCCTTGAAGGCAGTCTGGGAGGTATCCACTACCTCCATTTGAATGTTAGTACGCAGATAGCCGGACAGGAAGGAAGACGCCAGACGGATGTAGTTGTCGAATATGAGCTCCATGGTTCTCAGTTGTTCCTTGTTAAACTTTGAAGGCATCTTAAAGTCATATTTCTTTTCAGCCTTTGTCCGCTCTTCCTTAACGGGTATTTTATCCTCGGCGCCTTGGTCTATCGCGTTCAGGAGCGCGTCGATTTCATTTTGCGATAATATGTCCCCCACTTGTCCCACCTGCCCTTCTCACAACATTATGAAAACGCTAAATCGCTGATATATACCTGAACAATCAGGTTTGAGCCGTATTCCTCCTGAAGGCGGCTCCTGATGCCGTCTTTCAACAGTTCTTGGCCTTCCGGCAAAGACAGATCCTCGTATGTGTGGCCGCGCAGAATGCTTAGTACAATGTCCCTCGTAACCATTTCATTTTTGGTAAGGGATTCCACCATCTTGGGGCTTTCTTTTTTATCCGTGTTATTGACGCCAATTGAAAGGTTTATTTTAACATAATGCTCCACGCCGTCGTCACTGTTGAAGAGATTGGTACTGATTGGCGAGGAAAGCGGCACTTTCTCGATCTGATCGACTGTAAGGCTGACGCTCTGCGGCGCCGTTGACCCCGACTCATTCGGATTTTTGTCCGACAGCTTCAAAACAAAGAACGAAATATACGCCACGGCGCCCAACAGCAATACCAACAGAACGATTATTATTATCATTAGCAGCTTATGTTTGTCCAATTCAGCCCTCTCCCCTACTCTATGGGATGACGATGATTTCAATCCTGTTATCCTTAGCCCTGTCAGAACCATTCAGCGGCTCGGACGAACCAAGTCCCAGAGCCGTAATCCTGTTCGCGTCCATTCCGGTTTCATCAATCAGAAACACGCCCACGGCAATGGCCCTTGCCGAGGATAGATACCAGTTATTCGGATACTGGGGCGTATTCGTCGGCTCATCGGACGTATGCCCCTCTATTTGGATATAGCCGGGTACATGGGAACGTATTCTCGCGGACAGAACCTTCAGGTCGGCCTGAGCCTCCCGGCTGAGTTCCGCGCGCGATACCCTGAACATGCTGCCGGCGTACATACGCAGCCGCAGACAGTCTCCCTCAATCATAACCTCCAAGCCCGAAGCGGCGGATATGTCCGAGACGGCCTCTCTCAAGCTTAACAGGCTGTCTGTGTCCTGCCCGGCGGCGACGCTCATAGTCAGGCCGACATCCTCACTCGGCTCGCGCGCTAGAATGGAGCAGAGGACGCATATGAAAACCGCGCCGAGATTTAAGAGCGACGATCTTTTATTCAATTAAACCGCCGTCCCAACCGCTGTATATTTTTATTTTTTCCCCGCTGACGCACGGAGTGTCTCCCGATTTAACAGACACCAGAACCTCGGTAATCATGCGCAGCCGGCGAAGTTCCCTGCCCGCCTTTGACTTTATTCTGAACGCTATCGGAATCGCCAGACATTGAGAGATAAAGACGCTCAAACCGGCGGATGATACAGCGAGCGAAAAACCATCCAGGCCGTATTCATTTTCAAACACGATCAAGGCTAAGCCGGCCAACGCCCCTATCATTCCCCAGGCTGAACAGATTGAGGCGAAAAACCGCCAGAACCTCTCGGCTTCCTCAAATCCTTCCCGGATAACACCCATTTTCAACCCCAACGTCTCCCTCAGCGATTCCGCGTCTATACCGCCGGACGCCATCAGCAGCGCTTCCCTCAGAAAGGGTTCCGTTACGGTCTTGGCGGCTTCTTCCATAGACACTTGCCTCGACGAGCGAACGTCCGCGGCCAACCGCGACAGGAGCATCGCGTCTCTCTTTATCCGCCCGGCGGATATGGCGTTCCGCATCCGCCTAACTCAGCGACGGGCCGGTGTTGATCATCGAAGAACCATAGATCCCCTGTTTATAGGCGACGACCTGCCGGTTAATCTCGTCTATGGACTCGACAGCTATATACTTATCGCCTGTCGTCATAGTTATGGTGGTATCGGGAGTCTCCTCAATCGCCTGTATCAACTCACAGTTAATGGTTAATTTCTGCCCATTCAGTTTTGTTATGCGTATCATTCCGATCACCTGATCAGATTGACTAATTCCTGAAGCATCTGATCCGACGCGGAAATGATACGAGAATTGGCTTGGAATCCGCGCTGTGTCGTAATCATCTCCGTAAATTCCTGCGACAGGTCCACGTTAGACATCTCCAGAACCCCGCCCTGCACCACGCCGTCGGTACCCACGCCGTCGAATGAACCGGAATTGGGCGTGCCGGTAAAGAGGTTGTTGCCCATCTTCTCCAAACCGGCGGGATTTTTGAATACAGCCAGCGGTATCTGCCCCAAGAGGCGAACCATCCCGTTGGAATAGCGTCCCGTCATCTTTCCGTCCGTTCCGACGCTCAGCCCGGTCAAGTGTCCGGGGGCGTTGCCGTCGCGGTTATCCGCCAGCGCGTTGGTGCTTTCGTTTACAAATTGGTTAAGGCTGAAAAAATCCAGCAGTATATCGCCGCTTCCGCCCTCTCCCAACGTCGCCGCCGGGACGAGTGGCGGATTTGGCGCTAGGTTAATTATATTTGACGCCGCCGTGTTGCCGTTGACAGTGAGGAGATGCCCGTCTGTGCCAAAGGTGATGGGGAAAGGGGCGATTTGCGTAATCGCGCGCGGTTGTGTCCTATCGCCGTTGGGGTAGATCTCGGGAATCGGGAAAGAAACCGTCCAGGTTGTGTCGGCGGCGGTGCTGCCGGTGTATGTCAATACCACGTCCATCAAATATTTGGTGCCCACGGAGTCATAAAACGACATACTGCGCTGAACCTCGGGGTCGGTATTGGGGTTGATGTTGCCGCTCAGAGTCACCAGCGTTGTGGCCGCCGGATCCAAATACTCTTTCTGTTCAGTAATTTGCAGCGGTTTCGCGTCCATCCGCTGGATAACAAAATCTTTCGCCGCGTCGTCCCACACGCTGTCCCATCCCATC
>JAISZF010000270.1 GCA_031269415.1 Clostridiales bacterium | reverse complement strand
CCGAGGCATTCAGATTCAAATCGGCGCCTTCAAAATCCATATCCAGCTTCCATCGTTCCTCAGACCTGCCCGTGCCTTCAAACGCGAATTCATATGGCTCCTGCTTGGTAAACGGGAACCGGTCCACAATTGTCTCGCCCTTGCTCTCAAGCAGCTTGATCAAGTCGTGGAGTTTCTCCGCGTCAATCTCAACCACACTGGCGTCCATTTTCAGGCTGTAAGCCGCTTTGTTGATAGCCAGCGGTCTGCCGAGCCTGTCGTAGATATTGCCGCGGGAAGCGGGCAGCGTTATTTTTTCGGTTTGCGTGATAATCTGCTTATTAAGGAATGTCTGCCCTATCACCAGTTGCAGAAAAAAGAGCCTGGCCATCAGCACGTAAAACGCCGCTAAAATCAACACAAACACTATAAGGCATCTGTTGGTAACTATCTTCACAAAACTCTTCCACAGATTACGATCCCGCAAAGTACACACCTCATCTATATAGTTAAAAGAGTTTACGCTTGTTTTTTTCGGCTTCCTCCAGCTTGTTGTTTATGCCGTATAATAAGCTGTAGATCGGTACGGAGAGAATAATGGTATAGACCGACCCCGGCAGGATAAATGTTCTGAAATATGAAGGGAAATCCAGTTTCACACGGAAAAAAAAATTCGCGGCATATAACACAAACTGAAACGCCAGAGAGCTGATCGCTATAAGCGACAGCGGCAGGAAGAAATTCTCGCGGAAATAATCCTTAAAAGGCTTGCCGCAGAAATACCCCGCCAGCATGAATACCAACGCGTACAACCCGATATATGAATTAAAATAAACATCCTGCAAAAAACCCGCGAAAAACCCCAGAATAGCCCCTTCCACGTCGCCGCGCAGTATACTGTAGCTGATAATAATGATCAAAGCCGTATTCGGCCTTACGCCATAGATTTCAATATACCTGAATATGGTAGACTGCAACGATAAGTTTAATATTAAAACCGCTGACATAACACCTATGCGCAACACCGCATTCTTCCTTTCGCTAGCCGCTTGCCGTGGTATTGAATTCCTGAGTGATGATCAAAATGGTTTCCAAGTGAGAAAGCGAAACTGACGGCTCTATAATCGCGTGTTTCGTTAATCTGTTATTGTCCAGCGCTACCTCTTTGACTCGTCCTATGATGATACCCGGGGGATAGTAGGCTGAGAGCGGCGATGTCAGGATCTCGTCGCCGGGCAGTATCTGGGCGTCGATATCAATGTACTCCATCAGGCATAACCCCTGCCGCATTAACTCGCTGTCGCCTTTCACAAAACCTTTATCATTTGTGCGCGAACACATGGCGGCGATGGACGAGCGATCGTCGATCAGCGAGACGACGACGGAATCAAAGGTATTGCATTCCCTCACCATGCCCATAAGCCCGCCCGGCGCGAGAGCGACCATATTCACCTTCAGCCCGTCGTTCTCGCCCTTATTTATCTTATACGCGTCATATGAGTCAACGGGTTCCTTGCCGATAATCTTAGCCCCGACTGTGGGATAATCCGCGTATTCGTTCTTGATCCTAAGCAGTTCGGAGAGTTTTTCAATCTCCTCTTTAGCTTCCTGAAGCCTAGTATTCTCGATCGTTAACCGGCTGTTCTCGTCCTCCAGTTCCCTGACCCTGTCATGCAGGGAGTTCATCTGGGAAATAAATCCGATACGGTCGCCTGCCCAATAAACCGCGCCGGAGACCGCGCCGCTGACCGGATTGATAATTATGCCGACCGCGCTGCGCAGGGTTTTTGAAAACCCGGAGGGGTTCAAAGTGAACACTATCAGGAATAGACATAAAATAGTCATTACAATAATAAAGATCTTTTTGTGTTTTGTCAAAAATTCCATCTTATACCTTCACTTTAGCGCATCTTCAAAGCGCGCGGGGATATAAGCACGTTTTTCAGCGTTTGAATATGGGCTATCACCAGCCCCGTTCCCAGCGCCACGCAGTTCAACGGCTCGTTGGCGATACTGACCGGCATTCCGGTTTCATTCTGGATCAATTTATCCAGTCCGCCCAGCATGGCGCCGCCTCCGGTCAGCACTATTCCGCTTTCCATTATGTCGGAAGCCAGCTCGGGCGGCGTCTTTTCCAAGGTAGACTTGATCGCGTCCACAATCGACGATATGGGTTCGGCGATGGCCTCGCGTACCTGCGCCGAGGTTATGGTAATCGTCTTGGGCAGCCCTGAGATAAGGTCTCTGCCCCGAATATTTTTCTTGGCGTTCGGGTTCGGGTTGAAAACGCAGCCGATAGATATCTTTATGTCTTCAGCCGTTCTGTCGCCTATAGCCAGGCTGAATTCCTTTTTAATATAATTCACAATATGTTCATCCAGCGCATCGCCCGCCACACGCAGTGACTTGCTTGTCACTATGCCTCCCAGGGAAATAACCGCCACCTCGCTGGTGCCGCCGCCGATATCCACCACCATATTACCCGTGGGTTCCTCCACCGGCAGCCCGGCGCCGATTGACGAGGCCATCGGCTCCTCAATCAAAAAGGCGTCGCGCTCACGCGCGCCCGCGGCGATGGTGGCCTCTATCACCGCGCGTTTTTCCACTTCGGTTACCCCGGACGGCACGCCTACCACAACCCTCGGCCTGGACAGAAAGAACCTGTGCGGGGCCGCCTTTTCGATAAAATACCTAAGCATAGCCTGGGTTGTCTCAAAATCGGCGATCACGCCGTCTTTCATCGGGCGTATGGCCACAATATTCCCCGGCGTACGGCCAATCATCTGCTTTGCCTCGTCGCCCACCGCCAATATCTCTTTTGAGCGCGTGTTGATAGCCACCACCGACGGCTCGTTCACAATAATACCCTTATTCTTCATGAATACCAACGTATTCGCCGTTCCCAGGTCTATCCCCAAATCTCTTGAAAACATATAAGCCTCCGGTTTTCATTTGTTACTCATAATAAAAAATATACTACACTGTTCATATGGGTTTTTCAACAATTTTCCAGCGAAATCGGCTATTTTATCTCTTACCGCCAACGGTACATGGAAAATCCTTGATTCCTCTTCCGCCTCCGGCGTCTTACCGCTAAAATAATAATTAAGGCGGCGAGGATCGCCGCGCCGCCCACCCAAAATTTAATCGCGTCCATTTGGAAAAATTTCTCTTTGATTAAATCCAGATAATAACGAAAATCCGAGCTCAAGGTGCGCTTATACGCGTTCGCGGCCGCGATCGCCTCGCTTGAGTATATAACTTGTCCGTCCAGATAATAATTAACCTTACCCAGTGCCTGGCCCCTTTCTATGGGCGGCTCGAAAGCAGAGGCGCTAACCGGGGCCTCCTCGCCGGACCGCGCGAGGAGAGCCGGGTCGTATACAATTTCCCGCTTAATTCGGGCAGACTCATCATTACTGTAGAAGCCCGTAAAACCGCCTTTGCTCAGCACATCCATCTGTTCCGGCTCACCCAGGCGGGGGTTGTTAATAGCGGCTTGCTCCAGCAATTCGCTGTCTTTTTGCACGTCAACGAAAGCAAAATTATTAAATCCATACTCAAACAGGGTTTGGGAATCGTTCCAAATGCCCGGTTTCGGTGACAAGAACACAACGGAAATCAGCGTGACTCCGTCTCTTTCCGCGGACGACGCCAAGCAGTCACTCGCTTCGTCCGTAAAACCTGTCTTTATACCGTTAGCGTATGTATAATATGCTTCCTTGTTGTCCATTATCAGTTCGTTATGGGTTTTCCACTCGTGTTCCACCGTTTTAGCGCCCTCGGGCGCGTTATCGCCGGCGCTGTTTCCCGCGAATCTCTTTTCTTTTACAATCGCGCTTAGCAATGGAACCTGAAGAAATGTCCGGGAGATCATCGCGATATCGTGCGCGGTGGAGTAGTGGCTGGCGTCGTGAAAACCGTGGGGATTTGTAAAATGAGTGCCCGTCGCGCCCAGTGCAGCGGCTTTTTTATTCATCAAATCGGAAAACAGGGCTTCCGCTTCGTCATAGGGCATTTCCGGAACTCCGTTCACACGTAACCCCACATTATAAGCGATAACGCATCCGGCTTCGTTGCCGGAAGGTATCAGCAGCGCCCGCAGCAGATTCTCAACAAGGATGGTTTCACCGATCTCCAGGCTGGCGACACTCGATCCCGCCGGAGCCTCGCTCTTTTCCGCGCCGACAACTATGAACTCGCCCGGTTTCAGATAATCCAAGGCAACCAGCGCGGTGAGAATCTTGGTCATACTGGCGGGGTACATACGCTCGCTCTCGTTCTTTCCGTACAACAGCTTGCCCGTGGTCTGTTCGATTAAAATAGCGGTTTGGGCTGTCAGCTCAAGATCCGGACCCGCGGCTGATACCGGAAGCGCCGCGGCGGCGGCCGCCGCCGTCATTATGATAAAAGCGATAATCCGCCTGAACATTCACATCACTCTTCCTTTAATTTTTCAAACTCTATATTATAATACAAAAATTTTACTGTACTTTCCAGTCCTGTCGAAAAGTTTTTACCGCCGAGGATACTCAGGGCTATTTTGTCGTCCAATTGTCTGTTAAGCGCTTTCCCGAACGCGTTTACATAGATGCGGCTGTCGTCAGCGGCGCTATTGAAGAGATCCATGAAAGAAGCGTTTATATCGATCGTATCGTCCCACGGATAATGCCAGGCCGCGCGCTGTTCGTTCAGATAGTCAAGCCGTTTCACAGGGCTGCAGTGCATCATTGACGCGACCGTCCGCATACCGTCTGACACCTTCCCGAGAGCCATCGCTATCCTCCTCCTTGTGCCTGTCCTGTCACGGAAGATCCTGTAAACAAACGCCATGTCCTTCATCGCCTTAGCGTAGTCTTCGGGGTATATAAAAACGCCGTAACTCGACGCTACGGTTTCGGAGAGAAACTTGCCGATAAGCATGCGCTTTTTAGCCCCTACGCTGATTATCCCGGGAATATTTAAAGCGTAAGGGGTTTTATCCTCCAGATTCCTCAATAAAACACAGTCTATCGTCGCTTCCAAAAAATGACGCCGGAGCGCGGATTCCCCTTCCACACGACCGTCCTCACCCTCAAAGCCCGCTTTATAATAAATATAGGGATAAGCGCGGACATCCAGCGCGAAATGGCATATATATCCCGCCATGTAAGCGATTATCTCGTCCCGCCCCTCGTGCGACGCTGTCTTGCGGATCCGGTTCAGACATTCGGCAAAGAAACCGGCGACGCCCTCACCGTGCATGCGTTCGCCCAGATTATTCAAATCCTTATTTCCCAGCGCGAAGTACAGTATGTCCGGACCCTGAGCGCCCAGATAAAAGACATCCCCGTGTTGTTTCAGGCAGTTTAAAACGGCGCTGTCACCGATTAAATCAGCGCTGGCTTTACTCATCAGATAGTGCGTAATTACACCCGGCATACCTTTCACCCCCCCGTTGTCGTTTTCAGTATAATAATTGTAACGGATTTATGTTTACAGTCAAGATTTGTTTCCTTTATAATAGCAGTATAACCTCGGGACAATCTGAAAGGAAGCAGAATGTGGATAATACAATTGTTAAATCCGCTTCCCGCGCAAGGGGGCGCTTTTTTTTAACCAGAGGCGACGCCGCCCGCCTGGCGGTCAGCGCTATTGGTTTCTTCGTCGGACGCGCGGTTTTATTTGACACGGTAAACCCCGCGGCGGTCGGCTTTTTGGCTTCGATCATGGGTACCGGCCTGGGGTTTTACACGACCTCGGTCTTCTTGCTGTTGGGTATCGCCACAAAATTACAGGGGATATACCTGATTCGATACCTTATCTGCGTCAGTCTGCTATGTGTCATAAATATCTTTGAGCGTCAGTTCCTATTCGTGAAGAAAAGCCTCTATTTCACGGTCTTCGCTCAGAGTTTGGCGGGCGCGCTGTGCGTTCTGATCGGGGGACTGTCCGTCGTCTGGCTGAACACCGACCGAGTTATGGAAATGCTGCTTATCGCGCTGCTCGAATCTGTCCTGGCGTTTTTCCTGGCATACGTGCTGAGCAAAGCGTCGGCGGTGCTGATTGCCACCAAGCGCAAACCCATGCTCAGCAACGAGGAAATGATCAGTTTGGCGATACTCTTTGGTTGTATTATAGCCGGGGCTTCGGATATTTATATCGGTGTTGTGTCGCTGAGATATTTTTTATGCTTTTATTTTATACTCTTAGCCGCGTATCTGGGCGACGGAGGCGTGGCGGCGGCTGCGGGCATGCTGACGGGGCTGATGCTGCTGCTGGCGGGAATGGGGCGCTGGAACGCCTCCATGGCGGTGGTTCTTTCTCTGGCGGGCTTGGGTGGCGGTCTGTTTAAGAACCAAGGAAAGCCCTATGTACTCGCGGGGTTCACGGTCGCGGGCGGCGCCGCGTTTTATTACCTGAACAGGGATCTGCTGAGCATGGAGGTTGGATACTCTCTAAGCTTCGCGGGTATGCTGTTTTTGATTACCCCTTGGAAATTCAACTTCCATGTCACCGCTCAGATTAACCCGGTTATGGACAACGCTCAGGAATACGCGGCAAAGATACGGGATATGGCCGTTGAACGGCTGAAGGCGTTTTCGGAGGTGTTTGCCAGGCTGGGGCATAAATTCGGCGAAATGGCAGTGGAGCGGAAGGGTTTGGACAAACGCGACGCCGCGAAATTAATAGACGATATCGCTTCGGAAGCCTGCAAATTGTGCGAGAAACGCGAGTTCTGCTGGGAAGAGAATTTTTACGCTACATATCAGTCCGTATTCGGTTTACTGGATCAATGCGAAAGGAAGGGCCGGGCCGAGCCGGCTGAAACAGACGATGATCTGAAATCGCAATGCGTTGATCTGGATTCTTTTATTAGTACCGTAAACTCCATGTTTGAATTGTGTAAAACAAATCTGACTTGGAAGAATACCATCGCGGAAAGCCGTGAATTGATCAGCCAGCAGTTGACCGGGGTATCCGGCGTTATCAAAAACCTGGCGGACGAGATGGACAGTTCCCTGCGTTTCAGGGATGATCTGGAGGAAAAAATCCTGCTCGCGCTGGCCAGGAACAATATTGAAGTGGATCGCGTAACGGTGCTGGAGAGTAAAACAGGTCGCTACGAAGTCAACATCCGGCATCAATTCTATTACGATGGCAAGCGGTGGAACCGGACGGTTACTCATCTGCTGAATAGCGTGCTGAAACGCGGAATGCAGGTGGACGACGGTGAAAAGACACAGGTATACAACACTCGCTTTATTGAGGAAATACCTTTAAATGTGACGTGCGGCGCGGCGCGGCTGCCAAAGGGCAGGAACGGCGAGTCGGGCGACAGTTATTCGTTTATGGATCTGAAAAGCGGGCATTCCCTGCTGGTTTTATCCGACGGGATGGGATCCGGAAAGAAAGCGCGCGACGAAAGCTCCGCCGCTGTGGATCTGCTGGAGAACTTTTTAGAATCGGGATTTGATAAACGTCTGGCGGTCAAGATAATCAATTCGGTGCTGGTGCTGAACGGCAGCGATGAGAGTTTCGCGACGCTGGATATCTGCACGGTTGACTTATATACCGGCGACACGGAATTTATCAAGCTGGGCGCGGCTTCGACATACCTGCTGCGCGACGGGAAGGTCTTTGTGGTACGCTCCGCTTCGCTGCCTATCGGTATGCTGAAGGATGTGGACATGGAAACATCCCGGAAAAAGCTGTACCACAATGATGTTCTGGTTATGGTTACCGACGGGATGACGGATATTTCCGCCGCGAACGGCAAAGATGACTGGATAGCCGGCGCGCTGCGCGGCTGCCGATACGCTAACCCGCAGGATATAGCCGATTATCTGCTGTTTGAGGCACAGCGTCTGTCGGATGGGGTAATAGGCGACGACATGACCGTTCTGGCGGCCAGGATATGGGAAAAATAGTGTTTCCGCGTCTGTCAAGGTATAAATTCAAAAAAAACCGTTAAGACTCCTAGTATAAATTGGAAAATTGATGTGGCTATGGAGGCGCGGCTGATGACGGAGCAGAACAAGGTAGTTCTGATAAACGGCGATAATTCAAAATTCTTTGATCAGGCGATATTTATTGTTAAGAAGAATATACCCGAAAATAAAATCCCGGTGGATTTCGTGGCTGAGGCCGAGAGGATTATCGGCTCACATTTGTCTAAGAAACGCTGCGGGCATGACACATATATCCACTTTGCCCCGGAATTTGAGTTGGACATGGTAAAGGAAGAGCTGGCGCGAAAAAAGCGCAGCATTAAGATTCACATCGCGCTGAACCTGACGCTTCTGACCGCGTGTATTACGCTGGCGTATTTGCTGACAGCGATGTAATCCGCGATGAGCCGCCGCAAAGCCAAGAAATTGGTTTGAGACGGCTCATTTTTTCATCCATTGACCAATGCAAATACTCTTCGTAAAACCTCTTGACGTAATCCAACAATCGGAATATACTGTAACAACAAAATATATTAAATATATATGTTTTAATAAATAATTTATTGAGGAACGCTTATATGTCTATCTTGGATTTAGTCGGAAACACTCCACTGATCCGGCTCTCCAGCCTTTCAAAAGAAACCTCCGGCGTCGGGATATACGCTAAAGCGGAATATTTCAATCCCAGCGGCTCCGTAAAAGACCGCGCCGCCCGCGCCATGCTGCTGGACGGGATAAAACGCGGCGCTTTAACTCGCCACAAAACCATATTAGACGCCACGAGCGGCAACACCGGAATAGCCTTCGCCATGATGGGAGCAGCACTCGGGTATCGCGTAAAGCTATTCTTACCGAGTAACTGCAGCCTTGAACGCAAGCGTATGATGCGTTTGTTCGGCGCTGAGGTTGTGGAAACCAGTCCTTTGGAGGGTTCGGACGGCGCGCTGCTCGCGGCTCGGGAAGCGGCGCAAAGCCGGCCCGAATGTTATTTTTACCCCAATCAGTACGATAACCCCGCGAATTCATTGGCGCATTACGAAACCACCGCCGTTGAGATCTGGAACCAAACGCATGGCAAGGTAACACATTTTATCGCTGGCATGGGGACGTCGGGCACGTTTATGGGTGTAACTAGGCGGCTTAAGGAATATAATAAAGATATTCGGGCGATAGCTGTTCAGCCCGATTCGCCTTTCCACGGTATAGAAGGCACAAAACACATGGCCTCCACAATCCTTCCAGGTATTTATGATCAAGCCTTAATTGATTCATGTATACAAATTAGGACGGAAGACGCGTATACGATGACGCGCGGGCTGGCCAGAGAAGAAGGGCTGTTTGTGGGTATCAGTTCCGGGGGAAACGCGTACGCCGCGCTCAGCTTGGCGCAAACGCTGCCGGAGGGTTCCGTCGTGGTAACGGTGCTTTGTGACAGCGGCGCGAGGTATTTGTCGGATTCTTTCTGGGATGAATAACGGATGAGAGGCGAGAATATGATGAGGCTGGCAAATAATGCCGATTCCGTTATTCGGGCGGAAGGCGAGAGATGTTTTCCCGGCGAATGCTGCGGAGTGCTGTTGGGCAGTGGCAGTCTGATACGTGAGGCAATGCCTGTGGAAAACGCGCGCGAACCCGAGGAACAATATCACAGGTTTCGTATTGAGCCGGATGATCTGCTGGCGGCGGAAAGAACCGCTCGTTCACGGGGTCTGGACATATTGGGCTTTTATCATTCGCACCCGGACGCCCCGGCGCGGCCGTCCGAGTACGATCGTGAATATGCCCTGCCATATTACATCTATATAATCCTATCCGTGCGCTCCGGCAAGGCGGAAGACCTGACCGCTTGGTCTCTCTCGCTTGATCGGGCGCGGTTCGATCCGGTTCCGTACAGTATCGTATAATTCAGGGAGGGGTTTTTTCATGGCAATAACAATTCAAATTCCAACGGCACTCCGCGAGTTTACCGACCGCCAATCGGAGGTTCGCGTTGAAGGCGCCACTGTCAGCGAGGCGATCGCGTCGCTGGCGTGCGCCTATCCGGATATACGACGGCATCTCTTCGATGACGGTGGGAAGCTGCGTTCGTTTATCAATCTCTATCTCGGCGACACTAACATAAGGAACATGAATGGAGTTGATACGCCGGTTTCGGACGGCGACGCTATTATGATGATACCCGCGATCGCGGGAGGCGGATTCCAAGGCATATGATCAGCAGTGTTATTCAGGACAGACGCGTTTCCGAATTATCAAACGCGGAGATTTCACGATACAGCCGACATCTGCTGCTGCCGGAAATAGGGATCGAAGGGCAGGCGCGCATCCGCGCCGCAAAGGTGCTGATTGTGGGCACTGGCGGTCTTGGCGCGCCGATGGCGCTCTATCTGGCCGCCGCCGGCGTGGGCACTCTGGGTATAGTGGATTTCGATACGGTGGAGGCGTCCAACCTTCAGCGCCAGATTATCCACGGCACCCGGGATATCGACCGCCCAAAGGTCGCTTCAGCCGCCGATCGTATTAAAAACCTGAACCCGGATGTCAAACTGGTTACTTACAACACCATGCTGAATTCATCGAACGCGCTTCAAATCCTAAAGGACTACGACATAGTGGCGGACGGAACAGACAATTATCAAACGCGATACCTGGTCAACGACGCGGCGGTACTGCTCGGGATACCCAATGTGTATGGTTCCATCTTCCAATTTGAGGGCCAGGCCAGTGTGTTCCACGCCAAACACGGTCCGTGTTACCGATGCCTGTTTCCATCCCCTCCGCCGCCCGGTCTTGTGCCTTCCTGCGGGGAAGGCGGCGTAATGGGCGTGCTGCCCGGCATTGTCGGCACTATTCAAGCGTGCGAAACGCTCAAATTAATTGTGGGTGGCGGGGACACGCTGATCGGTCGGCTGTTGTTGTTTGACGCTTGGCGTATGCGCTTCCATGAGGTGAAACTGGAGAAGGAGCCGAACTGTCCAATCTGCGGGCAAAACCCTTCCATTCATGAGCTGATTGACTATGAGGAGTTCTGCGGGCTGAAAAAGGATAAGGGTGAGGAGCCGATAGACGTTCTGACCGCGCGTGAATTGAAAACACGGATTGACCGCGGCGATCGCCTGCAAATTATAGACATACGCGAGCCGCACGAACGCGCCATCGCTCCTTTCCCCGGCTCTAAATACATCCCTCTCGGACAGATGGAACGCCGCGTACATGAGCTGGATCCTTCGGCAGATACCGTGTTTCTGTGCAAGATCGGCCAGCGCAGCGTATTCGCGATTAGGGCCTTGCGCCAAGCCGGATATAAGGGTAAAATGTATAACCTGCTGGACGGCGTGAACTCATGGGCGCGTGACGTGGACAGAAGTCTGCCGCAATATTAATCAAAAATTCAAGGAGGTACGGAATGGCGCTGAATAACGGCAAGAACGCGCTGGGGCGCGAGGCCGCCTATCAACTGGCGAATGTAACCAAAACCCCGCCGCAATACGCGGCTATTACGCCCAAGTGGCTGCCTAAGTTTTTAGAGTTCAAAGGATTGGAAACAGGCATATACCGTGTTAACAAAGTCGTGGAAGGCGATACGCCGCTGGATGTGCTGTGCAGCAAATTGGCGGATAATCAGGAGATTCCGGAAGGGTTCATCGAATATCAGAACCGCCCCAGGGAATATCTGCTGAATTCAATATCTACTATTCTAAATGTGGATACATCGGTTTCAGACGTATACAGCTCGCCCTACGATCAGACCGAGGAACAGATCAGACTGGCTGCCGAGAGTCTGCGAGAGCGTCAGGAAAGCCAGCTTATCAATAACGACGACTACGGTTTATTAAAAAACGCGGCGGATTCGCAGCGCGTAAAGCCTCTAGGTGAAGCGCCCACGCCGGACGACTTGGATGAACTGCTCACAAAGGTCTGGAAGGAACCGTCGTTTTTCCTCGCGCACCCGCGGGCTATTGCCGCGTTTTTGCGCGAATGCACAAGGCGCGGAGTGCCTCCGCTGTCGGTCAGCCTGCAAGGCGGCACGTTCACGGCGTGGCGCGGCGTTCCGATTATCCCGACGGATAAACTCTTCGTGGACGGATTGAAAAATCCCAAGTCCAAAGCCGGTAAAACAAATATCCTTTTGCTGCGGACGGGTGAAAATAAGCGCGGCGTTATCGGCCTGTATCAAACCAACCTCCCGAATGATCAGGGGCGCGGCCTGTCGGTGCGGTTTCGCGGAATCAACGATCAGGGCGTCGCGTCGTATCTGCTCTCGCTGTACTGCTCGGCGGCAATCCTCGCGGACGACGCCCTTGCGGTTCTGGAAGACGTAGAGGTCGGAGAATACTATGACTACGGCAATAGATAGGTTTACCTCTCTGCGCCCGGAGGACTACGGTCTGCCGGGCGAGGAGGAACTGCGCGCGCGTTTGGCCGAATACTTCCCCGAATATGCCGCGCCGCAAACAGCCGCCTACAACCCAACGATCGTCGCCGAAAAGAAAACGAAAGCTGATAATGCGCGAGCAAACGGTTTTCCGGTGGAGAAGATACGCGGCGATTTCCCCATATTATCTGAAAAAGTAGACGGTTACCCGTTAATATGGCTGGATAACGCCGCGACGACTCAGCGCCCCCGTCAGGTGATCGACCGGTTAACATATTTCTATGAACACGAGAATTCCAACGTACACCGCGGAGCGCATACGCTGGCGGCGCGCTCAACCGATGCCTTCGAGGGCGCGCGCGATAAAATAGCCGCGTTTATCGGCGCTCCCTCGGCGGACGACATTATTTTTGTACGCGGAACCACGGAAGGGCTGAATCTGATTGCCCAGTCATACGTGAATCCGCTGCTGCGCCCCGGCGACGAGATCGTGCTGACCATACTGGAACACCACGCGAACATAGTGCCATGGCAGTTAATCGCCGAGGAAACCGGCGCGATACTGCGCGTCGCCCCTGTGGACGAAACCGGTCAGGTTATTCTGCCCGCTTACGGCGCGCTGTTTGGGCCGAGGACGAAATTCGCGTCCATAGCCCATGTTTCCAACGCGTTGGGCACTGTAACGCCAGCGGCGGAGATGATCGCCATTGCCCACGGTTTCGGCGTGCCCGTGTGCGTGGATGGCGCGCAGTCCGTGTCGCATATCCCGGTTGACGTAACGGCGATGGACGCCGATTTCTTCGTGTTTTCCGGGCATAAAATCTTCGGGCCGACAGGCATCGGCGCGGTGTATGGCAAATCCGATCTGTTGGAACAGGCGCGCCCATACCAAGGTGGCGGCAATATGATCGCCGACGTGACCTTCGAACGCACCGTATACCACCCCGCCCCGCGAAAATTTGAGGCCGGGACAGGAAATATCGCG
>JAISZF010000243.1 GCA_031269415.1 Clostridiales bacterium | reverse complement strand
TAAAGCAGGCCGGGGGTTTTGTGCTGTATAAGCCGCTCGAACTGATAGGCAACGGCTTGATAGGTTATTGCGCGTTCATGGCGCTTATTTTGGTGTTTATAGTTTCCATTTTCGGTATTCCGCTGGCGTTCGCGCTTCTGGCGCTCATGTGGCTTATTACGCTTCTGGGAGAGACGGCGCTGGCGCTGGCCGCGGGGTTTCTGCTGTCTGACAGCGCGGGGCAGAGATCCACAACCTTTACATATATGTCCGCCGGCGCGCTGCTGATAGAGCTGCTGCGCTGCCTGCCCGTGCTGGGATACGCGGTCGGCATGCTTTTAATGCCTGTTATCTGCATAGGCGTGATTATAACCTTTGTTTATGAGGGATACTTGAAGAAAAACTACTGGGAACTGCCGTTCTGGGCCGGAGATACCGCGCCAAAGCGCGCCGAACTCCGTGAAATAATATTGAAGGATATTGAACATTGACGACTGGGATGGAGGTCCTTACATGAAATACGCGGGACAGAACAAATTAGAACTATTTGTTGATAACGCGCAAATCATCAAAAAAGAATTTACTTGGCAAGACCACCTGACAAAGCGGCTGGCAGCGCTTCTATACATCACAATCATTCTTTGAAAAGACACAGGGAGGACGCGCGCTGAACATGGATAATCCCGCACCGCTGCCAATTGGCATAGAAGATTACGCGGAAATGGTAAGCAGTTATTATTATGTGGATAAATCTTTATTCATAAGGGATCTGTTGGAGTTTAGGACTAAGGTCAATCTGATCACCCGTCCGCGCAGGTTTGGCAAGACGCTGAACCTCAGTATGCTGAAATATTACTTCGAGGATACCGGCAATGAGGAACTGAATGAAGAGCGTAAACGGCTTTTCGCGGATAAGCTGATAGCGAAAGCGGGGGAGAAATATCGGAAAGAGATGTGTTCGCGCCCAGTTATTTCGCTGTCGCTCAAGTCCGCGAAACAGGCGGCGTGGAATGAATCGTTCGCGGAGCTGGCCTCAACTGTTTCTGATGAATTTTTAAGGCATGAACATATTGTGATTCCAAGACTAACCGAACGCGACAGGATTCAATACACCCGCTTTTGCGATAGAACGGCGGAGGACAGGGAATATAACACGTGTTTGAAGTTCTTAAGCAGATGTCTGTACATCGCGTATGGCAAACGTGTCATTATTCTCATAGACGAATACGACGCGCCGCTGGAAAATTCGTATGCCAAGGGGTTTTACCAGGAATCGGTAAGTTTTATCAAATCGCTGTTTGAATCCGCGCTGAAAACAAACGACTATCTGGAGTTCGCGGTCTTGACCGGCTGTCTGCGTGTATCGAAAGAGTCCATATTTACCGGGTTAAACCATTTTAAGGTTTTTACGGTTCTAAACGCGCCGTTCAGCCAATACTTCGGGTTTCTGGAAGAAGAGGTACCGCCTATAATGACGGCGTATCATCAGGAAATTAGTTTTGAACGGGTCAGGGAATGGTATAACGGCTATAGGTTCGGAAGCGAGAATGTGTACAATCCTTGGAGCGTTTTAGGATTTATATACGATTTAACGCATGAGGAAACCGTGTTTCCGAAGCCTTACTGGATCAACACCAGTTCTAATGATATAATCCGTGAAATGGTGCGGGAAGCTGATCCGAGGCGCAAAGAAGAGATAGAATCGCTGATAAACGGCGGTTTTGTAGAGGCAGTCCTGCATGAGGAAATCACTTATGACGGGATCAAGGAAACAGCGGACAATCTTTGGAATTTCCTCCTATTCACCGGCTATTTAAAACAGGCGGATATATTTCAAAAACCGTCTGATTTTAATATATACCTAAAACTCTGTATCCCTAATACGGAGGTTCTTACTATCTATGTCAATACGATTCAGACCTGGCTTAATGACCTGACTAGAACTAACGATAACGCCCTTCTGTATCAGGCGCTGATAAACGGCGACGCGCAAGTGATTCAGGATGAGCTGAACAAAGTGCTTTTTGCGTCCATCAGCTATAACGACTATTCCGCCGAAGGCTTTTATCACGGCTTTATGGTTGGCATACTGTCTGAATTTGCGGGTTACAGCGTTGTAAGCAACCATGAGGCCGGAAACGGCAGACCGGATATTCTCCTGCGTACCATTGCCCGGCGTGATAAGGCGATCGTGCTGGAATTTAAACGAGCCGCGGAGATCTCGGACGTTAAGCGAAAAATGAGCGAGGCTATTGAGCAGATTCATACGCGGAAATACGCGGAAGGACTAATGGCGGAATTGTTTCAGGAAGTAATCTCCTATGGAATAGTGTTCTATAAAAAAGAGTGCTTTGTCGAGCGGGCGATATCGGCGGGCTGAAAAATAATATTAAAGGATATTGATCGTTAATGCTGATTCTGGGTATAGAAACATCCTGCGATGAAACCGCCGCCGCCGTGGTGCGCGACGGGCGCTATGTTTTGTCTAATATAATCGCCTCGCAGATAGACGTTCACCGGGAGTACGGCGGCGTGGTGCCGGAGATCGCGTCACGCAAGCACATTGAAAACATCGGGCGCGTGGTTGACACGGCGCTGCGGGAAGCCGATACGGATAAGCGCCAAATAGACGCCGTGGCTGTTACAAGCGGGCCGGGTCTGGTCGGCGCGCTGCTGGTCGGGCTGTCTTACGGGAAGGCGCTCAGTTTTGCCCTGAATAAGCCGCTTATCGGCGTCAATCACATAGAGGGGCATATCTGCGCGAACCTGCTGGGCGAAAACCCGGTTTCCCCGCCGTTTATATGCCTGGTGGTTTCCGGTGGCCACACGCATTTGCTGCGCGTTTCGGATAACTGGAAGATAGAGGTGCTGGGGCGCACGAGAGACGACGCGGCGGGCGAGGCGTTTGATAAAACGGCGCGGGCCTTGGGCCTGCCGTATCCCGGCGGGCCGTCTATCGATCTGCTGGCTAAACAGGGGAACCCGAACGCCATACCGTTTCCGCGCGCGCTTTCGGACGAGGCTGGTTTCAGTTTCAGCGGGCTTAAATCGGCTGTGCTGAATTATCTGAATAAACAGAGGATGATGGGGGAGGCCTTTTCACAGGCGGATGTGGCCGCGTCGTTTCAAAAAGCCGTGGTGGATGTGCTGACGGATAAAGCCATAGCGGCGTGTATGAAGCTGAATATAAATACCCTGGCGCTGGCCGGCGGAGTGGCTTCCAACAGCGCGCTGCGGAAGTCCATGCGCATGTCGTGCGAAAAAAACGGAATAACGCTGTTCGTGCCTCCTCCGATATATTGTACGGATAACGCCGCGATGATCGCCTCCCGCGGATATTTTAGATGGAAACAGGGGAAAATATCGTCATTGGATCTCAACGCCAATCCGGACGTTGGCGATTTTAGCGAGATGTGAGGCGATATGGCGATATGATGAACAATTCCGAGCTGCCGCGGGAGGCGGTCGAGAATCTGCCGGCGTTTTTCTGCGCGGCCCAGGCGGACAGCGGCAGGATTCTCATGCTTAACCAAGCCGCCGCGGATTTATTCGGGGATATAGAAACAATCGCCGAGGCGGGCGACGGGAATACCCTGCTGATATCCGCGGGCGATAAGGTGGACGGGCGTTTTGAGTATAATTCCAATATAGGAGGACGCTGGTATTGGATCAGCCACTACCCGGTGACTTGGGCGGACGATGTGAAGGCGGAAGTCTTTGTCGGGGTGGATTACGGGAGATTAAGGAATTTTAACGGCTTTTCGATTGAGGAATCTTTCACCGATGCTTTGAAAGGCCCGATTAACGCGCTGGACAGGCTGGAGAAACAGGTTAAGCAGTTTAGGGACGGCGCCGCGGACGCGTTTTCGGTCTGTTATCTGGATGTGGACGGGGTAAAGTCGGTTAATGATACCCTGGGGGAAATAGGGGGCGACGCGTATATTATTACGGTAATTAAAGTGGTGAAGTCGTCGATTAGGAAGAGCGACATCTTCATTCACATCGGCGGCGACGATTTCCTGCTTATTTTCCCGAAGTGCCCATACGAGGTAGTGGAAAACATTATGACCACTGTGGTGAAGAAACTGGATGTTATTAATATTGATAACGAATCGGAATGCAATTATTCGGTAAGCTACGGGATTATGGATGTGAACGCCAACGAGTTGGCGGATGTGGATCTGATTATGAGTACAATCCGGCAGCGTATGAGGGCTATGAAGGAACGTGTTGGCGTGGTTTGCTGGTGAGGATTGGCGCTGAAATACAAACAAGGCGGAAATAGCTGATTTTATCAGTTGTTTCCGCCTTGTTTCTGTTTTACATTGTAAGCGGCGTCGTTTTTATCTTCATGTCTGAAAGCGGTTCGCTCATATCAGAAACATTGGAATAGAAGCAGCCGCCGTCCGTCGTCCTGACAGTTAACAAAATTGTGTCAGGCTGTAAATGTCAAGCACTTTTTTCCTTAGCCCGACTTTCCCGGACAACCATCAAAAAAGCCGGGAAAGCATAAAATTCGGCTCGAACAAGCATTTCAAAATGGCTTGAAATCGGGCTTTTTTTAGTGGTAAAATCTACAAAGTCGATTTGTAGTGACCTAACAAAATATACAAACAAAATTTCTTATTGCGCGTTCCTGCCACGCATGCTATAATAATTTTATCCTTCCAAGCGCGGTGAAATTATGTTTATTCGTGAGAACAAAACCAGGAACAAAAAGACGGGGGATATCTACATCAAGC
>JAISZF010000182.1 GCA_031269415.1 Clostridiales bacterium | reverse complement strand
CCAAGGGGATGTTATGCCCTTTTTTATCTATTGGCCTAAATTTCGTATTCTTTTTCTATTGAACCTATTTTCAATACCCATTTTTTGCCCCCGCTACCCTGTTTGCCCTTTCTTTCCAGCCCTCCATTTGCCTATAAAATAGTTGATGCGTTTGTCCTGGTGACAGTATACGCAATGTATTATTTATTATATCACAACAGAGCAGTAAAAAAAATACATCAAACTTTTTTTGAACATTTGTTTCTTTTTTTTCAAGACTATGCTATACTGGTTTGCATAAGATGTCTATTTAAACGCAGGAGGTAAACGTATGCCCGAACCGTTAAGCAAGAAGCAGGAAGAGGTTTTCAATTTCTTAAAGAACCAGATCCGTAAGAAAGGTTACCCGCCTACCGTGCGTGAAATCTGCGACGCTGTGAATTTAAGCTCCACCTCGACCGTCCACGCCCATTTGGAAACATTGGAGCGCAAGGGTTATATACGGCGTTCGCCAACCAAAAACCGTTCCATTGAAATCCTGGAAGACAATTTCTACGGTTTTTCCGATCAAGTCGTCAACGTGCCGATCGTTGGACAGGTAACGGCAGGCGTTCCTATTTTGGCCCATGAGAACATTGAGGGCAGTTTCCCGATCCCCGTTGACTACATACCCAACAATCAGACGTTCATCCTTCACATTAAGGGTGACAGCATGGTTAAAGCGGGTATACATGACAAAGATCTGATCGTGGTCAGTCAGCAGCACGACGCGGATAACGGCGATATTGTGGTGGCGCTGATTGACGACTCGGCCACTGTTAAAACTTTTTACCGGGAGAGTAACGGTCAAGTAAGGCTCCAACCCGCCAACGACGCCTATCAGCCCATTGTTGTAAAAGACTGCGAGATTCTGGGCAAGGTTGTTGGCTTATACCGGAAGGTTTAGGAGGCGCGCATGACTGTCGAATACCGTAAATCCATTGACCCGATGGCCCCTTACGTTCCCGGACGTCCTATTGAGGACGTTCAGCGTGAATTTGACCTTGAGCGGGTGGTAAAACTCGCGAGCAATGAGAATCCGCTGGGTTGTTCCCCGAAAGCCAGGGAAGCGGTAATTGATTCCTTGGATCAATCCAATTATTACCCGGACGGTAACTGCACCCGGCTGCGCGAACGTTTATCCGAAACGCTGGGCGTTAAACAGGGTGAAATAGTTTTCGGGGCCGGAGCCGACGAGGTTCTGGCAATGATCGGAAAGGTTTTCATTAACCCCGGCGATGAATGCGTAACCGCGTCGGTTACCTTTTCGCAGTACGAGGCTTCAGCGGTTTCCATGGGCGGCGTTATGGTTTTTGCCCCCATGAAAAACAATGCCTACGATTTAGACGCCATTTATGAACGAATAACGGAAAAAACCAAGATTATTTTCCTTGCCAACCCCAATAACCCGACAGGCACCATGTTTACCGCCGCGGAGCAGGAATCGTTTTTGGCCAAAATTCCTTCACGCGTGTTGATCGTCATAGACGAAGCCTACGCGGAATTCGCGGATGATCCGTCGTATCCCGAAACCCTGCCGCTATTAAAGAAATATAAAAATATCATTCTTATTAAGACGTTTTCAAAGATCTATGGTTTAGCCTCGCTGAGGGTCGGTTACGGCATAGCCGATGAAGAGATTATTCAACTCTTCGAAAAGATCCGTCCCCCGTTTAACGTAACCATTCAAGGGCAGGCTGCGGCGTTAGCCGCGCTGGACGATCAGGATTTTGTGCGTGAAAGTTTTGAGAATAACCGCGCGGGCATGGAGTATTTTTGCCGCGAGTTGGATGCCGTGGGGCTTCCGTATATACCCAGTCAGGCTAATTTTGTTACGGTTGACGTAAAACGCGACAGCCGCGAGGTCTTTCACGAGCTGATGAAAAGGGGATATATTGTGCGTACCGGCTATGTGTTCGGTTTGGATATCTCATGGATACGCGTAACCATCGGTACACTTGAGCAGATGCGGGGTTTTGTCGGCACGCTGAAAGAAGTGCTTTCCGAACAGTGACAGGGAGCGCCGGCATTATAGGGCTGGGGCTGATAGGCGGTTCTCTGGCGATGGCCTTGAAAGCGAAATGCGGTTTTACGCGTATATCGGCGGTTAACCGGAGTCTTCCGCCTTTGGAGCAGGCAAAGAGGGACGGCGTGGTGGACGATTACGCCGCGCTGTCCGATTTGACGTACGATACGCTTCGCAGGCTGTTCGGCGGCTGCGAGGTGATATACCTATGCGCTCCCGTCGATCAGATTCCAGGGCATGTGGAACTGCTGCGCGGTGTGGTTTCGCCGGATTGTATTCTCACAGACGTGGGCAGCACTAAAATGTCCATATACCGGTATATGTCTTCCGCCGCGCCGCTCCGATTCATCGGGGGGCACCCTATGGCAGGCTCGGAAAAGACGGGTTACAGGAACGCCTCGCGCTATTTATTCGAGAACGCCTATTATGTGTTGACGCCGATGCCCTGGGTTTCGGAACCGGCGGTAAACCGGCTGACGCAAATAATCGGGCAACTGGGAGCGATACCCATGCGTATGGCGCCGGACGCTCACGACGCGGCGGTAGCCACCGTCAGCCACGCGCCGCATGTAATAGCGGCGGCGCTGGTGAATCTGGTCCAATCACTCGATGCCGAGGGAGATACGCGCGCGCTGGCCGCGGGAGGCTTTAAGGATCTTACTCGCATAGCGTCTTCAGGCCCGGAGATTTGGCAGGCTATCAGTCTGGAAAACCGCTCGGAGCTGCTGCGCGTCCTGCGGTCGTTCATGGGCGTTATGCGTTCATTTGAAGAACGCCTGGATAATTCCGACGGGGCGGCCATAAGGGAGTTCTTTGACAGCGCGAAGATATACCGCGACAGTTTCGCCAACAACGCATCGGGGGCATACCGGAGGATTTTTGAAATCCGCGTGGAGGTAGAGGACAAGCCGGGTATTATAGCCACTGTGGCCGCGATACTCAGCTTTAACGGCATAAATATTAAAAACATCGGCATTCTGAACAGCCGGGAATATGAGAACGGCGTTCTGCAAATCCTGTTTGATGACGGAACGTCCGCGAAGAAGAGCGCGGATTTGCTGAAACGCATGAATTTTATAGTATACGATCAAACAGAAACAGGTGTACAAATATGAGTGTTCAGCGTATTGCCCCGAAATCACACCGCAAGATGACCATACGCGCGCCCGGCGACAAATCCGTTTCTCACCGCGCGGTGTTGATCGGCGCGCTGGCGGACGGCGACACTGTGATCGAGGGTTTTCTGTCCAGTGAGGACTGCCAGTCAACTATAGCCTGTTTCCGTAAATTAGGCGTGGATATTGCTGTCGGAGGCGATCATGTTATAGTGAGAGGCAAAGGCCTTCGGGGGTTAACCCCTCCCGAAGGCGTGCTGGACGTCGGAAACAGCGGCACAACCATGCGCCTTATTACGGGCGTTCTGGCAGGGCAGAATTTTGACAGCATGCTGACAGGCGACTCTTCTATTCAAAAGCGCCCGATGAAACGTGTTTTCGAACC
>JAISZF010000149.1 GCA_031269415.1 Clostridiales bacterium | reverse complement strand
GTACGATGTTTTCACCTTTTGAGGATACCACACGGGTTCAGCTCGTCTGCGTCACAGCGCGGGTTCTGCGGAATGAAATGCGTTTGACCGCGATGGCGGACGCTTCCGCGGAACTGTCGTCGTATATGGATAAGGCGTTTATACCGCAATGGTCGGTAAATGATGTGGCGATGGTTAAACGGCTGGGACTGCTGGACACCCGGATAAAGTTCGGCGCGGACACAATCGTGACCAGAAGCGAAGCGGCGGAGTTATTACGCGGTATGTACGATAAAATTTGGTTAAAATAGGTGGTATTATGCGATGCTGTATTTGTGACGATGATGAAACCAGCCTGCGTACGCTGGAGGCCATGTTCATCCGAGTCACGGATCAGGATAACTGGACTACTAAAATATTTAGCGACGCTGATTCTCTGATGGCCTATTTGTATAAACAAAGGCCTGAAATGTTAATAATGGATATTGATCTTAACGGGGCAAACGGTATAGAATTAGTAAACAAGATCCATAAAAGCCATCCCGGTCTGCCGGTGATCTTTATATCCGGTTATATATCGTTTTATTCGGCGGTATACGAAGCGGAACATATGTATTTTTTAACGAAACCGGTCAATGAGGAGATCTTTGTAAAAGCGATTGAAAAGGTCAGGAAGCAAATTGACGGAATCCTCGAAAAACAATTGCTGGTTAAAAACAGAGACGCCATTACTTATGTTCGGTATGAAGACATACTGTACATAGAAACCTCCGGCAGAAAGGTTCGCGTTTATACAACCGACTGCGTTTTAGAGGCGTACATGTCTATCGAGGACCTCCGCGCGACGCTTGACAGCCGGTTTGTACACTGTCACAAGAGTTATCTCGTCAACATGGACTTTGTACGGACAAAATATAAAAACAAATTTATATTAAAGAACGGCTTTGAGATAACCATCGCCCATACGCGGCTGGCCCAAACAAAAGCCGCCTATTTAGCTCATCTGGGAGAAAGTTTGTGAAACACAGTCCGCGTCTGCCGCTTTTTATATTTTTACAAGCGATATGCGCGGCGGCGGGAGCCGTATTGATATCCCCGCATGGCGGGAGACTTATATTCTACGGGTTCTTAGCTCTTTCATGCGTTATAACCGGAATTATGGACGTTTTCGTATACGCCTTGATAAAAAAAGCCTCACAGTCGCGGGCGTTGGAAGAACGCGTCAGGGTTGCCGCGGATCAGCTTAAGATTCAGGAGTCGTATTTTCAGGAGCTTACGGCTGAAGTACAAAAATACAGAAAGCTCCGACACGATCAGATAAACTACCTGAACGCGCAGCTTGGCTTGATTAACATGGGCGAAGCGGACAAAGCCAAAGAACTGCTCCATGAGCGGATCGGCTCATATCACTCAGATAACTGTGTTTTTAATGTGCGGGGCGGTAAATTCCGCCCCTCTTAAATTATTGTAGTAATGAGGGATTACTATGCCGGACTTTTCTTTCTTATTCATGATTATTTTCGCGGGCGCGGCAATGGGGTCCTTTTTGTACCTTGTTATTTCGTATGACAATTTCAAAAAAATCCGGATTTTATTGTCCGAAAAAAAAGCGTGTATACGAAATATCTCCAATTCAAATGATCTACCTGAATTACAGTTAGCGGAAATCATAAATAGTCGATGTTATATCGATCACGCTCTGCTCTCGGATTGGTCCGCGCAGATAGCGAAGATCCTGACCAATCGGAAAGGATTGACGCCAAGCGATATCTGGATTTCCGCGGGTAACCGGCTGAAAGCCGTAAAATCGCGCAAAGCCTCTCGCAGCACGGATCCTTACGCCGCGCCCGAACATTTTCAGACGCCTTATCCCGATATGGAACGGTATTCCTGGCTGCCTGACGAGAAAGAAGACATTTATCGAATCGGTCGTATCTTATCTGAACTCAGAACGCTGGCGCGCGGCGAGGCGGGTATTGAATTCTATTCGATAGTGGATCGCTGCCTGAAAAAAGACTCCGCGAAACGTTACGGCAGCGTAAGGGCGCTGCGTTCGGCTCTGCGACGGCTGGAAGACTCCCCTTTTAAAATCAAATGGGCTATGGGCGCGCGAATCACGGCATACGCGTTCGCCTCCGCCGCGGTTATATTTCCCGGCATAAGCCTAATGTCTGGGCGGAGTATTAATTACTCGACCCCGACGTTGGTATTAAGCTCAAATGAGTCAGCGAAATTAATGCTTGAACACGAATCCTCCTCAGGGGAAAAAAAATGGATAAACGCCAATATTGAGATGACAAGCACCGATTACGAAACAGCCCGCGTTGTTAACGGCGTCGCGTATGGCGTTAACAACGGCGAGGCAATGCTGAACGGTGTGTACAAAGGGGCTGCCGTCTCAATAAAGGTACTGGTTAAACAGCTTGAACCGCCTCCGCCGGGTTCGGGAACCGCGTTGATAGAAAACGAACTTGTGCGTGTTTCCCAATATTATTTGAACGCCGGAAGTATCAGCCGCTTCGCCGGGGATACGCAAGCCCTTCTAAACGACGCCGAATCCACTCTGGATAAAGCGGTTTTCGCCTCTCCGGAAAACATGGCGGTCAGCGCAGACGGGACGGTTTATATATCCGATGGAGAGGCGTTACGCGTTATCAAGGATGGAACGGTCACACGGCTTGCGCTGAAATATACGCCGCGAGTGATACGCTGCTCGGGTAATGATTTATATATACTGACCGGGCCGTTTGTGGATGAAAATGACGGCTCTCGATATTCGGCTATTATTAAGCGGAGCGCAAGCGGCGAGGAGATTGTTTATAAAAACAACGCGTCGCTCAATGAAATTTTAGATTTCATTGTGAGTGATCAAAATGTGATATATCTGCTATCGCGAACCCGGATTGCTTCAGGTACAGTGTTGGGGAAACTGGGGCTGAGCGATCATACCATTGAACATTTATACGTAATCCCTGATTATGCCTCGTCTATGGATATGGGTTCCGATTCAATGATCTATATTACCCTGGCATATGAGGGAGAAATTCTGCGATATGATCTGAAATCCGGCAAAATGAGTTTGTTTGCCGGGAATCGGGAAGAAAAGGCCATTATTGACGGGCGCGAGGAACGTTTTTATATGCCCTATCGGGTTAAATGCCATAATAATACGCTGTTTATACTGGATAGCAACGTGCTGCGTCAGGTCGTTGTCGCGGACGGACAGCCGGACGTTACTTTTACGGCGGCTGGCGCGGCTGGGCCGGAATACAGCCGTGAAATACGTGATACTCAGAGTGTGGAATCGCTGATTCTTCCGTTTTCCCGTAATGCCGATGTGGTTTTGCTAGGCAATGATATCCTGATATCCGACCACAAAAATAGAATTATATGGAAAGTCCCTGGGTGATGAGATAAATAATGAACGTATTTGAGTTTAAGCGGAAAATAGACGAGTTGCGGCGCGGCATAGAAACCGTTATTGTCGGAAAAGAAAAAGAGATAGGCTTAGTCTTGGCCGCCTTGATTTCAAACGGGCATGTGCTGCTGGAAGACGCGCCCGGCACGGGTAAAACAACTCTGGCAAAGGCTTTGGCGCGAAGTTTCAGCGTAAATTATAAACGTGTTCAGTTTACCCCCGACCTTTTACCTTCGGATTTGACGGGCATAAACATCTACAATCCTAAAACAGGCGAGTTTACATTCAGAAGGGGGAGTTTGTTCACCAATATCCTGCTTGCCGACGAGATCAACAGGGCGACGCCGCGTACACAGTCCGGGTTGTTGGAGAGCATGGAAGAAAAACAGATAACCGTGGACGGAGATACTTATATTTTGGATCCGCCATATTTTGTTATCGCGACGCAGAACCCCATAGAAACGCAAGGCACTTTCCCTTTGCCCGAAGCCCAGTTGGATCGTTTTCTGATACGCCTGGCGTTAGGGTATCCGGATACGGCGCGGGTAATTACGCGGTTTATACGTAATGACCCGTTAATTGAACTCAAACCGGTATGCTCGGCGAATGAGCTGATGGATTTACAGGCCGCTGTCAAAGATATCCGCCTACATGAAGACATTATCGGATATATCAGCGCCATAGCGGAAGCGACGAGGAGGAACGACGCTGTTACGTTGGGTGTCAGCCCCCGCGGCGCTCTGCATCTGGCTCGGGCGGCACAAAGCTGGGCGGCTATGAATGGGCGGGATTATGTTATTCCCTCCGACATTAAATTCTTAGCGCCGTATGTCTTTGCCCACAGGTTGATACTGCGTGGCGGCGGTGAGAAAACAAGCCGTTCCTTAAAGGTGATTGAGGATGTTTTAAGCTCCGTGGCCGCGCCTACGGAGGATTTGTTTAAAAGAAGCTGAAACGCGTGTAAGCTTGCGTTCAGCTTCTTTCATCACGGCATCGTACGCCCCTATGAGCAAAATTTACAGCCGTAGCTTATTGTTAAACACGCGTATGTAAACCTCGTCAGTGTCAAGACGTTCCTTGATCTCAATTACGTCTTTTTGCAAAAGCGCTATATTGTCATCAATGAGATCCAGTTTATCAAACAGTATGCCGCGCACAAGGGTGTAGTCATTTTCTAAGGTGACGAAATTGTTATGCATGTCGTCAACCCTGGCT
>JAISZF010000039.1 GCA_031269415.1 Clostridiales bacterium | reverse complement strand
CTTATCGCCCGCGCTAAAATATACCTGGTACCGTTTCAGGATACCCTTTGCCCAAGAGCCCGTTTCTTTCGAGAGCGTTGAACTGTATTACAGCAAGACTGTTTGGAGTCAGATCAATTTTATCGAACAGTTTTCGCCGGATTACTCGATGGGAAGAGATGGCGAGAAAAGCGTTATAACGCTGAAAAACCTAAAAAATCTGCCGATAACCGGTATTACCTTAAAAACGGAGAGCATGTTCAAACGTCTGGTTTCAGGGAGAGACAGCCAAAAATATCTGTTTAATCTGCGGTTTGGGGACAGCGCGTATCAGGATCTGACGCTGCCGACGCACGGCTACGCGAGCGACACGGACGACTTAAGCCTGTATATCGACGACAATGACGACTCGCCGATAAAAGTGGACGGCATTGATATAGAGTATCATGCGGCCCGCCTCGTGTTCGAGGCTCCTGAAACCGAAACACTTTATCTATATTACGGCAATCCGGAGATTGATTCGCCCCCTGGCTATGATATCGCGAATTATATGGATTTGGTGCTTGAACAGGGATACGAAACCCTTTCATTGGGAAAACCGGAGGTATTGGAAACCGCGTCCGAACCGGCGCGGGATTACAGCGTGTATTACAATATTGTTATCACGGTAACCGCCGCCGCGCTGATCATCGTTATAGTGCTGAGACTTCAAAAAGTCAATAAAAACAACCCGGAGTGAAAAGACATATTTGACATTGCCGATCTTAGGCTATATAATTTTACGCATAGCATGTGTAATCGCGCTAAAGCGCCGGTGTTTACACCGAGGGAACGCGGATGAAATTTCCGGGCTATCCCAATAACCGTGAAGCTGACGAACGAGCCTTATGCCACTGCGATACGCGGGAAGGCGCTCAATTAGGATGAAGCTAAGCCGGGAAACCTACTTACACATACCACTTGGGGGCTGGGGCGCTATTGCGCGGTTTTTTTGTGATGCTCCCTATCTTTTGGGAGCTTTTTTATTGTTCTATAAAAAACACAGAATGGAGTTGGCGGGATGAGACGAAAGTTTATTACGTTACTGATTGGTCTTATCTTAATCGCGGGATGCGCGAAGGCGGGGGACTCAAACGCGCCGGCATCCGCCGAGGCTTCGGCGCAAACCTCCGGGCCTGTTACGGTAACCGATATGAAAGGCCGCACTATTACCCTATCGGAGCCCGCCGAGCGGATCGTGGCGCTGACCGCGGCTGACTGCGAGATCCTATACGCTATCGGAGCGGGCGACAGGCTCGTCGGGCGCGGGGAATACTGCGATTACCCGCTGGAGGTGCTGGAGGTAACATCGGTTGAGTCCGGCGCGGAAACCAATTTAGAACAGATTATCGCCCTAACGCCACAGATATTACTTCTGGGAACCATGGCGCAGAGTACTGAGCAGCTTGAGCCGCTGGAAAGCGCGGGGATTCAATCCGTAGTTTCAGACGCGCAGGATATAGAGGGCGTCTATACCGCGATACAATTAATTGGCGATCTGATGGGCAGGCAGGGCGAATCGGAAGATCTGATCAGTAAAATGAAATCTGATTTTGCCGCCGTATCCGCGAACGCGGAAGCGAATAAAGGCAAAACCGTATATTTTGAGGTGTCGCCGCTGGAATATGGTCTTTGGACAGCCGGAAGCGGTACGTTTATGAATGAGATAGCCGAAATGCTGGGCCTTACGAACTGCTTCGCGGATGTTTCGGGATGGGCGGAAATATCCGAAGAACAGGTACTCGACCGAAATCCCGACTATATCGTCACCGTAGGCATGTATTTTGGGGAAGGCCCGAAGCCGGACGATGAGATACTGGGGCGGCCGGGCTGGGAAAACCTGAACGCCGTCCGGAACGGGGCAGTGCTTAACCTCTCGAACAATGAACTGTCACGCCCGTCGTACCGTCTGGCGGAAGGGGCGAAACTCCTGAATGATTTTGTTATGGAACATAGGGCGCCTGAATGAACAGCGCCCGTGAAGGTTTCAGGCCGCTGACACTGCTGATATTCCTGGCGGCGTCGCTGATCACCTTCGCGATATGCGTCGCCGCGGGCAGCGTACGAATACCTCCGGCGGATATAATAACTATAATATGGCGGTCTGTCAGGAGAATGCCCGCGCCGGCGGACAGCGCGGCGTACTCCATTCTGCTTTCCGTCCGGCTGCCGCGTGTTATCTGCGTGGCGCTCACGGGGGCGGCGCTATCGATCAGCGGCGCGGCCATGCAGGGCCTTTTGCGAAATCCATTGGCGGACGGTTCCACGCTCGGCGTTTCGTCCGGGGCGTCGCTGGGCGCGGTAACGGCCATAGCGTTCGGCATCACCATTCCGGGCGCGCCGTTCGCCGGTACGGCTGTTTGCGCCATGGCTTCGGCGTTTGTATCGTTAACGCTGATCCTCAGTCTGGCGTATCGCTTGGATTTTTCGCTTTCCACCAACACGATAATATTAATCGGGGTCATATACTCCATGTTCGTTTCCAGTATTATTACGTTTATCACCATTCTGGCGGCTGATAAGGTCAGGCAGATCGCTTTTTGGACCATGGGAAGCCTGTCGGGCAGCACTTACGCCAACGCGCGCGTCCTGGCGGTTACGTTGTTTGTGTGCGGGGGCGTCATCATGACGCGCGCCCGCGAATTGAACGCCTTCGCCATAGGAGAGGATAACGCGAGACACATAGGGGTGAATGTGGGACGCGTGAAGCTGATCATCCTGATTACGGTTTCCGCGCTGATCGGCGTGTGCGTCTCCATCGGCGGCACGATCGGCTTCGTCGGGCTGGTGACCCCACATATGATCCGCATGATCACCGGACCGAACCATAACCGCCTGCTGCCTGCCTGCGCGTTTGGCGGGGCTGTTTTTTTAATGTTGGCGGATTTGGCCGCAAGGACAGTACTGAACCCGCTGGAACTACCCATCGGGGTCGTTACGTCATTCACGGGGGCAATCCTGTTCGTTTATATCTTTTTCAAATCCAGGAGGAACGGCCATGCTTGATGTCGCGGATCTCACTGTGCGGTTCGGTCGCCTGACGGTAGTGAATAATGTCTGTTTTTCCGTCGGGGAAGGCCAATGGCTTATGATTGCCGGCCCGAACGGGGCCGGTAAAAGCACCGTGATAAACGCCGTGTCGGCGGGAGTGCCTTATGAAGGCAGTGTCATACTGCGCGGCAGGGATCTAAAGGGCTATAAGCCGTATGAACGCGCCCGCGCTTTGGGCGTGCTGTCGCAGATGAACCTGATTGGGTACGCGTTCACGGCGGAAGAAATAATCCGCATGGGGCGGTACGCTTACGCGCCGGGTATTTTTTCCCGACGCGCGGAAGAAGATAATCTTCGCGTAACCGAGTCCATTGAGATGACCGGCGTGCGGAAACTGCTCAAGCAATCCACGCTGACGCTTTCCGGCGGCGAGCGGCAGCGCGTGTTTTTAGCCCAATTGCTGGCGCAGAACCCGTCGCTGCTGCTGCTGGACGAGCCCTCGAACCATCTGGATCTGGTTTATCAGAAGCAGATCTTTACGCTGCTTCGGGAATGGCTTGAAACGCCGGGCAGGGCTATTGTGTCAGTCGTGCACGACCTGAGCCTGGCAATGGCCTTCGGAACGCACGCGCTGCTTATGAATAAGGGAGAGGCGACGGCTTTCGGGCCTATTTCCGACGCGCTGACAGCGGAAAACTTAAACAACGTATACGGAATGGATGTATTCGGCTGGATGAGCGGCCTCATGGCGTATTGGCGCCGGGATTCAGAGAATATTTAGTCCCCAGTTCCGCTCCGTCTTTTTATCCCTGCCCATCAGGTCGGCAACCGCGTCCGAGGGATTTTTGCCCGCGAACAGCGTTTTATAGATCTCATTCGTTATGGGCATGTCCACATTGTACCGCTCCGCCAGCGCGTGAGCGGCTTTTGCCGTGCTTACGCCCTCAACGACCATCCGCACTTCCGCCAGCGCCTCGTCCAGCGTTTTGCCCTTGCCCAGAAGAATACCGGCGCGGCGGTTGCGCGAGTGCATACTCTCGCATGTGACGAATAAATCGCCTATGCCCGAAAGCCCGGAGAATGTCAGCGTGTCCGCGCCCATCGCGCTTCCCAGGCGAGCGATCTCCGCTATGCCGCGCGTCATAAGCGCCGCTTTGGCGTTGTCGCCGAACGCCATACCGTCTGAAATACCTGCCGCCAGCGCGATAACGTTTTTAAGCGCCCCGCCGAGTTCCACGCCCAGTAAATCCACGCTGGTATAGACTCTGAAACATTCGCTCATGAACGTGTCCTGAACGAGTTCCGCGGTTTCCGCGTCACGCGACGCGGCCACGCATGTGGTGGGCAGGCCGGCGGCCACTTCTTCCGCGTGGCTTGGGCCGGATAAGGCGGCTGTTGTAATCCCGGGGATCTCTTCCCCTATTATCGCGGTCATGGTTTGCAGGGTGTCCGGATCGATGCCTTTCGCCGCGCTGACGACGACGGCGTTGTTGTCAATAAGGCTGGCCAGATCGCGGGAAATCTCTCTCACGCCGGCGCTCGCCACGGATATTACAATTATTTCGGCGCGTTCCGCCGCTTCTTGAATCCGGTCGGTGAGGAGTACTCTCTTGTTCAGCTCGTAATCCGGAAGATAGACCGCGTTTCTTCTTCTCTCGCGTGTTTCCGCGACCCTTTCAGGGTTACGGCCCCATAGCGCGACCTCATGCCCATTATCGCACAGCAGCCCCGCTAAGGCGATCCCCCAACTGCCCAGCCCGATTATAGATATTCTCAAAATGATCACAACCTTTAATTTTCATGATAGAATCATAGTCTATCATACCTAAATCAAATTGCGTATAAACTTTATTAATTCGCTGTATCCTCTTCAGTATAATAAAACCGCGTCCGCAAAATATAAAGTAAACGGATCTATATCTTACGGAGGTTAATATGACAGCCTTTACCCAAAGTAAGTCTAACGCGTTTTTCCGGAAATACCTGACCAAAGACTTCCTGCTTCTCAACATAGGACTCCTAATGGTGGCGGTTGGCATTCACGCGTTCAGAAACCCGAATAAATTCGCGTCGGGCGGGATCAGCGGCCTGTCTCTGCTGTTGAGCTACTATTTTCCATTCCTGCCGATAGGCAGCATGATGTTTGCGCTTAACCTGCTCATTCTGGGGTTGGGTTGGCTCTTCCTAGGCAATGAGTCAAGCGCCAAAAATTTATATGGGACATTCGCGCTCTCCGGTATGATCTGGCTGGTGGAACTTATAATGCCCATAAACCATCCCATAACAACTCAAAAATTCATGGAGCTGATATACAGCGTCTTTATACCGGGGTTCGGCGGAGCTCTGGTGTTTCACGCCGGGGCTTCCACCGGAGGCACCGATATAGTGGCTCAGATAATGAAGAAATTCTTTCATATTCGCATCAGCTACAGCCTGCTGATAGTCGATTTTTTAATCGCTTTGGGCGCTGGCGTATTATTCGGGGCGGAGGCGTGCTTGTATTCCATACTGGGGGTCTGCCTTAAATCTTTTTTAATGGATTCCGTGCTTGAAAGCTTGCGTATTTATAAGATAATGGTTATTATTAGTGACAAAAGCAAGATCATATACAATTATATCATAAGCGATATTCGCCGAGGGGCGACAGTTCATATGGCGCAAGGCGCTTTCACGACCGCGCCGCGCGAAGTCATAACAACGGTTTTAAGCCGAAGGCAGGCTATCAAGCTGCAGCAGTTCATAAAGCGGGAAGATCCCTCGGCGTTTATTACAATCAGCAATTCAACCGAGATCATAGGCAAGGGCTTTCGGGGTTTTGAATAGGCGCTCATACGGCGCGGGCTTTCCGTGCCGTCACGCTGGAAAGGATTAGGTAATGCGGTACATTGAGGATTTTAAGGAAAATGATCACATCATGGATCATTATCTATGCAAGCAAAAACAAAGCCTGAAGACAAGAACGGGAAAAACGTATCTCTCCCTTAAACTTCAGGATAAAACAGGCGTAATAGACGGAAAAGTCTGGGAAATGAACAACGATATACAGAGTTTTGAGGAACATGATTTCATTAAAATCGACGGGGTGGTGCTTACATACCAGAATGACCTGCAGATAAAGATAAACCGCATACGTCGCAGCAATCAGGGGGAATATGATCCCGCGAATTATATCCCCCGCACGGAGATGGACATCGACAGCCTTTATAAAATGCTCGCGGATATGATCAAGAGCATCAATAATTATTATATCCGCGAATTGATGGAGAATATCCTCATTCGTAATAAAGACATCGCTTCAGCGTTTCAGGGACATTCGGCGGCAAAGAACATGCACCACAGCTTTTTTGGCGGTTTAATAGAGCATACCGCTTCCGTGGCTCAAATCTGTGATTTCCTGTGCGGCCGCTATAAATTCGTAAACAGGGATCTGTTGATTGCCACGGCTATACTGCATGACCTTGGTAAAATATATGAGCTGTCGCCCTTCCCCGATAACGATTACACGGACGAAGGCCAACTGCTGGGCCATATAGTGATCTGCTCCGAATTGATTTCGCGTGAGGCTGATAAAATCACCGGGTTCCCTCCCCGACTGAAAACGCTTTTACAGCATTCTATATTGGCCCATCACGGCGAATACGAATACGGTTCCCCTAAGCAGCCTAAAACGATAGAGGCTTTTATTCTGCACTGCGCCGATAATATGGACGCCAAGATCAAGATGTTCGAGGAATCCCTGTCTACGGAGATCGGCCAGAAGGGCGGCTGGTCTGGGTATGTGAAGACGCTGTCGCGTAATATAACCCGTTCGGACTTTTGATGTTATGAACCCGCTTAAAAACCACACATTCACAATAAAAATAACAGGCGTGGGCAGCGACGGCCAGGGAGTGGGGCGGCTGGACGACGGCCGTACGGTTTTCGTGCCGGACACCCTGCCCGATGAAATCGTTTCCGCGCTGATCATCAATGTGAAAAAGAATTACTGTATCGGAAAGTTGCTTGAAGTCCTTATGTCGTCGCCGCGCCGCGTGGAACCGCCCTGCCCCGCCGCCGGACGCTGCGGCGGCTGTGGCCTGTTACACTGCGATTATCCATATCAGTTGGAATTGAAAGAACGGATGCTGAGGCAAGCCTTTATTCGGATCGGTCGGTTTGAAGAACCGCCGGCCGCGCCGATCATAGGCATGCCGCGTCCGTTCGGATATCGCAATAAATCAAGCTTCCCCGTAGGAGTTTCAGCGGAAGGGACGCCGGTGATGGGCTTTTATTCAAGACACAGCCATCGTGTGATACCCATATCCGGCTGCATGGCCGGACACGAGGTCAATACGCGGATTATACATTGCGTAACCGAATATATCAGCCGCCGTAACGTGAGTGTGTACAACGAAAACAGCCGCAGCGGCCTGCTGCGGCATGTTTTGACGCGTGTCGGCTTTACGACGGGCGAAGTTATGGTCTGCCTTGTGATTAACGGGGAAGGTCTGCCGGACGCCTCTTCGCTGGTTGAATCGCTGAAGACCGCTGTTCCGGGATTTGTCACCCTGACGATTAATATCAATAAAGCGCGGACGAACGTAATCCTGGGCGATCAAACGCGCTCACTGTATGGACCGGGCGTTATCCACGATTATATCGGTGATCTGCTTTTTGAGATCTCGCCCGCGTCGTTTTTTCAGGTCAACCCGGTTCAGACCAAGGTATTGTATGACACAGCGCTTGAGTTTGCCGGTCTGACCGGTAATGAAACCGTTATCGACGCCTTCTGCGGCATCGGAACCATCGCGCTATTCCTGGCGCGGCGAGCGGGGCATGTTTACGGGGTCGAAATCGTTTCGGACGCCGTTAAGGACGCCAGGCGCAACGCAAAGATCAATCAAATTGAAAACGTTACATTTTACAATGAATCCGCGGAAGCTTGGCTGCCCGGTTTTTGCGAGCGCGGCAATATAAAGCCGGATATTGTGATCGTTGATCCGCCGCGCAAAGGCTGCGCTGACGTTCTGCTGCGGGCAATCGCGGATCTGGCTGTGCCCAGGGTAATATACGTGTCCTGCGATATGGGGACATTGGCGCGTGACGCCCGCCTGTTGGCGGACATGGGGTATAGCCTGTTAAGACTCCAGCCTGTCGATATGTTTCCTTATACCGCGCATGTTGAGTGCGTGGCGCTGTTTGTCCGATTTTGTTAAATCCTTACCTGCCGCATTTAACCCTGCACTGCTTCCCACTAATCGCTATACCCACCTTAATAAGCGGGACGGACGGATTCAACCGCGCGCCGTACCGCTTTTCGTCAATCTGCCTCAACGCGTCTCCAGCCCGCGCTTCCAACTGATCCGCCCTGTCGCATGATTTAAACTCAAATAGATAGTACGAATTCGCTCTTTGGTAAAGAATGTCATACCTGCCGTCTCCGCCTTCTCCCTCGGAGACCGGCTTGCTGTAACTGGATTCCGTATACGCGGACAGTATGCCGAGAATAAAAACGTGATACACTCGCTCCCAAACTCTGTGCCGTTCTTCCCCTGTGTGAACCGCCAAATCATAATATGATAAGCTATCACTCAAGAAGCTCTCAATATCCAGCGCAAGCAAGCCAAGGTTATCCGCGCGGTCGAACATGGTCAGCATTTTTTGCTGGCGCGGATAAAAGGACTTTAGAATAAAGGTTTTCCAAACTCTCATCAATTCCTCATTGGGGATTGAAACCGTCGCGGTACTTTTTTCCGAGAACATCTCATGTATAGTCAGATACCCGCCTTGAATCAAAAATGAATAGAAAGAATAATCGTCCTGACTCTCCCAAAGTTCCTTTAAGGAAATGCGCGTATCCACAGGCACTTCTATCTGTTCGCCATTCATCATTTCACTTATCGCGCTTTTCCTATCATCGTTCATCATAATGGCAATCATATTCAGAAGCTGGCTCTTGCCCCAATAGCAGGCGTACTTCCCATTCCGCAAAAAAGAAGACACTGAATAAACATTATAGATAGCCTTTTGATTTACTCTTACGCCATTATACCATTGCCTCAGTTTCTCCCTATCGAAAGAGACCAGCGCTTGAATTTCGTCCATTTCTTCTTCAGTGAATCCGTAATCGTCCGTATATACATCATCCTCGAATATATCGTATGTGGCGATATTATTCAAGTCACTGAGCATACCTTCATAGGAAACGCGCAATACGCCGGTTAGCAGCCCTTTTTCCAGATACGGATTGTCTTTCAGGCCCGCCGAGAAGAAGAGCTTGACAGTTTCAAAAACCGCGTCGTACGAGCCGGTCTGATAGGTATCGCGCAAAGGCTTATCATATTCGTCTACCAAAAGATATGATCTTTTGCCGGTGAGATGATACGCCAGTTCCGTCAGCAGCAACAAGCCGTTAGTGTCCGCGCCCTTCTGCCCGCAATACAGATCCCATTTAAACAGATCCTCTTCGGATAGGCTATTCTTGTTGAACGAATCATTAAACTGAGTAAATACCTGTAGAAAAAGCTGCAGTTGATAATTCGTTTCGTTCATGCCTTTCAAGTTGAAAGCAAAGACCGGCGCGGAATGCGCTCTTTCCCATACGGGCCTGTTTTCTATATACAAGCCGCGAAACAGCCCCCGATTATCCTTACGATCCGTCAAAAAGCATCGCAGCATATCCATATTAAGGGATTTTCCCAATCGCCTGTGCCGGGCGATGAGGACAACCTCGTTCGCGTCATTCAGGAAATGTTCTATGAATCCGCTTTTATCCACATAAAAGCAGTTGCCCGTAATAATCCTTTCAAAAAAAGCGGTACCCAAATCAATCCTATTTATATCGCCCCTAACCATCCGACACACCTCCCGCCCATATTATACAGCCATTTGCGGCGGGCTTCAATACAATACTAGGAAGTGTAGGCGCTCAAGGGCCGCGCTAACGCCTATCTCCCCGCTTTCACAAATGCCCGGAACATGGCCGCCGCCTCGCCTTTCGTCACATAACCTTGAGGGTATACCCTATTACCAGGCTTTTCGCGCGTAATCCCGGCTTCCAGCAGTTACTGAAGCTGTGCGGGAAAGAAGCCGTACCGCTTGCGCCGCCCGCGATTTTGTAGGTGAAGTCGGAGAGAGTTTCCGCGGGCGAGGAAAAAGAACGGGCGTCCCAAGTAAAACGCGCCGCGCGGGCAATCAGAACAACAGCCAATATCGCCGCCAGAACCGCGAATGCCAAGCCACCGATTGAGGTAATTCGTAATTTATTCTTCACGCTAGGAGGCCTCCTTTTTTGGCTGTCCGCCGCGTTGTTAAGTAATCCATAACCCGCCCTCCTGTGGCTAAACTGATTGTGTTTATTATAAGGCGGTAAGATGAATTTTATTATGAGTTGAATAGGACGTGTCATGATATGAAAAAAGCGCGGACGCTCTCTCTGAGCGTCCGCGCTTCGGCGTAACGATATTTTATGCCCTCCCGTTCGGTATCTGTCGGCCCTCGCTGTCCAGTTTGTAATTGTCCTTGTAGATAAGTTGGGAAACAGACCCGATAGCATAGCCCTTTTCCTTCAGTCCTCTGAGGATTATAGGCAGCGCGGCCGGCGTGTCATTTGTGTCGTTGTGGAAGAGTATGATAGAGCCATTACGCAGGTTCTTATTATTAAGTACACGGTTCACTTCGTAGTCCACGCCTCTGTTCATCCAATCGTGACTGTCAACATCCCACTGAATCGGATAATATTTACATTCCTCCGCCGCCTGTATAACCGTATTATTATATTCACCGTAGGGCGGGCGGTACAGATTCATATCTATACCCAGCAGATTTTTTACTCTTTCATGTACGCCCATTATCTCTTCCTTATTTTGCGCTAGACTGAGCGAGCCGCCATGCGCGTGCGTTTTGCCGTGGTTGCCTATATCGTGGCCGGCCTCGTACATCTTCTTTACCATGTCCGGATATTTATCCACCCAGTATCCGCACAAAAAAAATGACGCCTTTACATCGTACTGGCTGAGTGTGCTTAAGATTTCCTCCGTGTCGTCCGCGCCCCAGGCCGCGTCAAATGAAATCGCGACCCGTTTCTCCGGCGTTTCGACGCTGTAGATCGGCAGCTTCCTATTAGCCGCCCCGGCGATACTGATCGTTCTAAATACCGATTTAACCGCCGGCTTCAAATTCCTTACCGAAACCGCCGCCAGCACGGCCAGCAGCAGATAAGCCCATTTGTGCTCGGACATATGGTTTATCCAATTTTTCAGCATAAAATTACCCCCTTTGTATCAATTTATTCATACAAAGGGGGGTTATTCCTCTGATTTCACTGTTAACCGAACGATTTCTGTTTTTTTCCATCTAGGTGTGGTATAATAAAAACGTAAACGAGGTGTTGCTGAATAATGTCGTCAAGGCAATCGCCGACACGGGCATGGTGTCAAAAATTATTCTTTTTGGTTCAATTGCTCGAGGTGAGGAAACGCCGGACAGCGACATGATACCATTACAATTAAAGTAAAAAACGGCTCTTTCAAAATCCGAGTGCAAAAATCAAAAAAATGGTAAAAAAAGGGCATAGTATCCCTGAGGTGACAGCGAAGTGGTTTTTTCTGTGTTTTTGTGTGTTTACGCCGCTTCGCTTTGAGTTATGTTTCCCATCGGCACAGATACTCAAGGGCGCTGTCATAGTCTTTTATATAGTAGAACTCAAGAAGCTCTTGTACTAAAAAATATATCGCCTCTAGATTACTATCCCTTTTAAGGTAGCCATCAAGCCGCGTGAGTTCCTCATCACTTAAGTTGTACATAGAGGAAAGAAATAGCGAGGCGTCTTTTTTCATGGCGTCTTTTATCTCTTTGGGGACGTCAGCCCTCAAACGGGCCTTGTTAACGCTTTCTTCCGCCGCTTTTATCAAATGAAACCTGTCGATCACCACGATCGCGTTCGGAAGAACCAAGATGTTTAAGCTCTTTTAGCCGTTCGATTACCGCTTCTTTGGATCGCCCCACGCTTAATAGTATGTTTTGTTACCGTCAGATATCCGGAGTTAATAAGCAGACCCCATAATGTCATCGTATTCTTCAATTCGATAAACGAGGTATCCGGCCTGGCCGCCACAACGACCTCGCTGGTTTCGATCAGCCTATCAAAGTCGCGCCTGAAGTCCGGCGCCGCGGAACGCAGAGATTGACGCACGAGAATATTCGCGAACGTGTTAACCCAATAGCTCTCAAGCATTATCTGGCAATATATTGAGGGTTATTACAACCACCGCCGGATTTATACCACCAATGACGGTTATCCGCCACTTGTTTATAGGAATATGTATTACGCTAAACAACAATTGGCGGCTTGAGCATGGCGGCTCGGCGTTCTCGGCTGCCACTATCTTTTCGTTATATTAGACTATAGATATTTATTTTACACGCGCGGCGAAGCGTATTGCAAAGTATAATAAATACCGCGCGACTAAGTCCCCGAGCCCCGCCTATCCCCGGCTCTTACCCTCCCCCAAATGCCGGAGGGAAGGGAGAAAAAGTGTAAAAATATAGCAGCTCAGCATTCATGGCTAACCTAAACTGTTTGGCTGTGTTTCGTGGGTTTTTCGCTTTGGCACAACGGTTATTAATATTTGGCGAAGTTTAAATTGAAAAGCGCCCTTAAATAGGACGCTCCGCCATAACCGAGTGCACGCCGGACTGCTCGGAGTCCCACCCCTGCGCTGCTCTTATCCTTTCCGTCGCAGCTAGATTATTGACATAATCTGTCAATTCTAGTCCCATTGGTTTCCTTGCGTTTATTTTGGTCAACTAATCTTGACAACTCCAGTCACATACGAGTTCTCATTCTTTGGATTTGCGCTGAAAGGATTGGATGATGTCTTTGACGGTTCATCCCCGGACCTGTCAGCGGAGGAGTACGTTGTCCAGCGGATTTTTCCCAAACCCTCTGTTTCGTCCCGTCCGCTCTCCGGCTCCCAGACGTTTTCCTGGTAACTCCTGTAGTCGGCCGACATTTCCGGTACGCCGCCGGTTCCCGAACCCGCGTAATTCTCCTAAACAACCGTCTGCTCGAAATCATCGTTTACATCCATGCTAAATCCGCCGCCCGCGGGCGATTCCGCGGAACGCGGCGAATAATCACGCGGCTCCGAATCCGCGGGGCTGCCGCTATACTCGGAGTCCAGCTGTGAAACGTTTGGATAGTAATCAAAATTAGTTTCAGAATCAGTTTCATTAGGAACAGCTTCCGAATCAACCGCTGTGTCCGTGCCGCGTGTTTCGACATAAAACGGCGTGGATTCAGCCTCAATCGCCGCCCGCGGGGGTGAAGCTGCGCGGCTTGGCTGAGCGGCGGTCAGCATTGCGTCATAGTCCAGCGAAAATGAAGCGAACGCGCTCCGCGCAATCTTAACCTTTACTTCCTTCAACTCAGCGTCTGAGGCGTTAGTGTATTTTAACGCTAATTCCGCGCCAAAAATCACACTTCCCAACTCATTAAGGAACGGTGTATTCGCGAAAATCTCATCGAAATTTATTTTCACTAACGGTTTCAATATGTTCACCTCTGGCATTTGTTTTGAACGCGGACAGAAAGCGCGGCTTACGCGCCAGGTTCGCGTCTAATTCATTATTTCCTGAATAACCAATATCATACATTATGCGCTAAAGATTTCCTATGCGCAATAGTTAGGTTGTGGTATAATACCTCTCATGCGAAATTACTTGGAGGCAGTCATTAAATGAAGATCATTATAGTAGGCGACGGAAAAGTAGGTTACAGCCTGGCGGACAGCCTGTCCGCGGACGGAAACGAAGTTACAATCATAGATAGAAATATGGACACGCTGAAGAAGACAGTGGAAAACCTTGATGTAATGTGTATCTGCGGGAACGGCGTAAGCACCAGCATTTTAATCGAATCCGGCGTAAAGGAAGCCGACTTGCTAATAGCCGTAACAAACAGCGACGAAATGAATATGGTATGCTGCCTCACGGCTAAAAAGCTGGGCGCGCGCCATATCATCGCCCGTATTCGAGATATGCAGTACGCTGACGAGCTGAACCAGTTGACAACGGATTTGGGGTTGGACATGGTTATAAACCCCGAGCGCGCGGTAGCCCGGGAGATAGCCCGCATACTGGAGTTCCCTCCCGCGCTTAAGATAGAAACATTCGCGCGCGGCAGGGTGGATATGGTCGATATAGAGGTATCGGGCCGCGTGGAAATAATAGACATGCCCTTGAAACAGGTATCCAGGAGATATGCGCATGACATACTGATCGGCGCGGTTCTTCGGGAAGGAAGAGCGATTATACCCAATGGTGAGTTTATTATACGTGAAGGCGATCGGATTTATATAGTCGGCCGTTTGGCGCGTCTGAATGATTTCTGCCGTAAAATAGGCATTTTCATTCCAAAGGTCAAGAACGCCATGCTGATCGGCGGCGGGCGCGTAGCGTATTATTTGGGAAAATACCTGGAGGATATCGGCATTGGCTACAGGATCATAGAACGGGATCATAACCATTGCGCCACTTTGGCGGCCGAACTGCCTTCGGCGATTATCATTCACGGAGACGGTTCTGACGACAGCCTGCTGAAATCCGAGAATATCGGAGAAATGACGGCGTTTGTAACCGTTACCGGGCATGACGAGGATAACCTGATGTCGGCCTTGCTGGCCAAGCAATTCGGCGTCCCTAAGGTTATCGCCAAGATCAGCCGGCTGACATACTCCAGTATTATGGAAAAATTGGGGATCGATAATATCGTTAACCCGAAACAGATAACAGCCGACACCATCGCGCAATACGTGCGAGGCTTGGAAAACGCGATGGGCGACCCCGTCAAGACCCTGTACCGGATTGTGGAAGGACAGGCGGAAGCGCTCGAGTTTATCGCTAATTCCGGTTCGCGACTCTTAAATATACCGCTTAAGCGGATGGTATTAAAGCCGGGAGTGCTGATAGGCGTTATAACACACGGCAACAATATAATCATTCCGCACGGCAATGACAAGATTCAGGCAGGGGACAGCGTAATCCTCATTACAACAGGGCATCGGTTTACCGATCTGAATGACATCCTGGAGGCAGTCGATAAATGAACCTCAGACTGATTTCCAAAAGCCTGGGCGCCTTGCTTGCCATAGTCGCCGTATGTATGCTGCCTTCCCTGATAATGTCAATGGTCTACAGCGACGGCTGCGCGCCCGCGTTCACTTTGACTATTGTTATCTTAACGGCTGTAAGTCTTATAATGAACTCCATTAAGCCAAAAAGCACAGAGATATACCCTCGCGACGGCTTTGCCATAGTCGGGTTCGGATGGATACTGTCGGCGGTGTTCGGAGCGCTGCCGTTTCTTATAAGCGGCGTTATCCCATCCGTAACCGACGCGCTGTTTGAAAGCGTTTCAGGTTTTACCACCACTGGCGCCAGTATCCTGGCGGAAGTGGAATCGCTTCCCAGAAGCATTATCTTCTGGCGCTCGTTTACAAACTGGATGGGCGGCGTGGGGGTATTGGCGCTTATGATGGCGATACTCCCCTCCGTAAAGGCGAACAGCATTCATATTATGCAGGCTGAGGCCCCCGGGCCCTATGTGGATAAATTTACCCCACGTATCTCGTGGGTAGCCAGAATACTATACGTCATATATGTAGGTATAACCTTCAGCGAGGTGATCTTCCTGCTGTTGGGCGGTGTGCCCTTATATGACGCGGTTGTGTTTTCCATGTCCACAACCAGCACCGGAGGGTTCTCGAGCCGAGATCTGAGCGTCGGCGCGTATAACAGCGCGTACATCGAGATAGTTATTACCGTATTTATGCTGTTATGCGGCATTAATCTGTCACTGTATCAAATGATTCTGAGGGGCAAGATAAAGGCTGCCCTGAAAGACTCCGAGGCGCGTTTCTTTCTCTCTGTCTTTGTCTGCGCGACAGTGTTCATAACAATAAATCTAGTGGCGAGAAACAACACCGCGTTCCCCGAGGCAATCCGTCACGCCGCGTTTCAGGTAAGCACCCTAATCACAAGCACGGGGTTTTCCAGTATGGATTTCAATATGTGGCCGGAATTCAGTAAAACGATTCTGATAATGGTTATGTTTATGGGCGGATGCACAGGTTCAACAGCGGGCGGTATAAAATGTATGCGTATTCTGCTGATATTCAAGATATTACGGAATGAGCTGGCAAAAATACTCCACCCAAACGCTGTGCATGTGACGAGGCTTAACGGGAAGCCGGTGGAAGAAAGTGTTCTGACCGGCATTCTGTCTTTCGTTATTTTGTACATGTTGGTACTAGCCGCTTCGATGGTGGTTATTTCGCTGGATGGTTTCAGCCTTACCACCAGTTTTACCGCGGTCCTCGCCACTGTCAGCAACATGGGGCCAGGGCTGGATATGGTCGGGCCCATGGGCAATTACTCCGGGTTTTCCGATCTAAGCAAGATTGTGCTGACTGTGTGTATGCTGTTGGGCAGGCTGGAGATATACCCCATAATACTGCTGTGCGCGCCGTCGTTTTGGAAACAGTCTAACAAATAGGGGGGTGTTTCGTGGATCTGCTGTTTAGGGACATTACGGTAATCCCCATGGAAGGGGAACAGGTTATACGTGGCGCTTCCGTCGGCGTGGACGCCGGGAAGATCAGCTATGTGGGAAGCGCCGATCCCAAACTTACGGCCAGCCGCGTTATAGACGGCGCCGATAAGATATTACTGCCCGGATTATATAATTGCCACGCGCACTCACCCATGTCATTGCTGAGAGGCTACGCGAGCGATTTAAGCTTACAGGACTGGCTGTTCAATTATATCTTTCCCGCGGAAGGTAAATTCACGAAAAGCATGGCATATACGGGCGCGCTTATCTCCATCGCCGAGATGCTGTCTAACGGGGTTGTCTCATTTTCAGACATGTATTTTTCTCTGGACAGCATAGCCTCCGCCGTGGAGGAATCGGGCGTGAAAGCCAATCTCTCCAACGGAATGACAGCTTTTTTACCAGACTTTGATTATTATAAAGACAGAAGCTATACGGAAACAGCGTATATCCTGAACAATTATCACAACCGCGCGGACGGCAGGATAAAAGCCGACGCCGCGATTCACGCGGAATTCACCTCGTTTGACCGCGCTTGGACGCAGGTCGCCGCATTCGCGAAAGAAAACGGACTTATAATGCACGTACACCTGTCGGAAACACGCACGGAACACGAAACCTGCAAGGCAAGGCACGGCGTTTCCCCCGCGCGGATTCTTAACAGGCATGGAGTTTTTGACGTAAAAGCAATAGCCGCCCACTGCGTTTGGATCGATGACGCCGATATGGGGATATTTCTGGAGAAGGGCGTG
>JAISZF010000032.1 GCA_031269415.1 Clostridiales bacterium | reverse complement strand
AAATTAAAGGAACTGCTTGGCCACAGCCCCATAGAAGTAGCCGCGGGCGCGATTTTGGGCATTTTGGTCGCGATAGCCATTATGTATTTCATTTAGTTGCCGTATCATAATAACTTGCGCAGAGGTAGGGTATGGATCTGAATAATATTCACACTCCGAGGGATCTTAAGAAATTTAAAATTAAGGAACTTGAAGGTATTTGCGGTGATATCCGCGCGCTTCTGATCGGTACCATCTCTAAAACAGGGGGCCACTTGGCGTCTAATCTGGGCGTGGTTGAGCTGACTGTCGCTTTGCACACGGTCTTTAACGTGCCGTCGGATAAGATCATATGGGATGTGGGGCATCAGTCGTATGTACACAAAATACTCACGGGACGCGCGCGTCAGTTTTCTGAATTGCGCCGTAAAAATGGGCTGAGCGGCTTCCCCAAGTCCGATGAAAGCCCTTGCGACGCGTTTAACACGGGGCACGCCTCCACATCCATTTCGGCTGCTGTGGGTTATTGCGCCGCGCGGGATCTGCGGGAGGCCAAATACAACGTCGTCGCCGTGATTGGCGACGGTTCAATGACCGGCGGCCTGGCGTATGAGGCTATAAACAACGCCGGCCGCTCCAGCTCAAAACTCCTGGTTATCCTGAACGACAATCAAATGTCCATAAGCGAAAACGTAGGCGCTCTGTCGCGTTATTTGAATGAGGTCCGCACCGCCCCGGCGTATATTGGGGCGAAAGCCGACGTGAGCAGAGTGCTTGATCGGATTCCCGTTGTGGGGCGGCGTCTGAAACATTTTATTGAGCGCACCAAAGACGGGATCAAGTATCTGCTGGCCCCCGGCGGAATATTCGAGGAACTGGGGTTTACATATATCGGGCCTGTTGACGGACATAACTTGAAAGACCTTATCGGCGTGCTTCAAAAGGTAAAAAAAATGGACGGGCCTGTACTGCTGCACGTGTACACCGTTAAAGGCAAGGGATATGATCAGGCGGAGGATTCCCCCGAGAATTATCACGGGGTCGATTCATTCCATGTGGATACCGGAAAACCGGTCGCCGAAAAAAAACGCGACACCTACTCCGATGTCTTAGGCAAGACTTTGATTGAACTGGCGGAAAAGCATCCGAAACTGACGGCCATAACCGCCGCCATGCCCATGGGCGTCGGATTTGGCGGCTTCTCGGAAAAATTTCCGGATCGGATGTTTGACGTGGGCATCGCCGAGGAACACGCGGTTACATTCGCGGCCGGGCTGGCAAAGGGCGGAGTAATGCCTGTGGTGGCTATCTATTCAACCTTTTTGCAGCGCGCTTTCGACCAGATATTGCATGACGTCTGTATGCAGGATCTGCATGTCGTATTCGCCGTCGATCGGGCAGGCATAATCGGCGCCGACGGGGAAACGCATCAGGGACTTTTTGATATTTCTTTCCTATGGCTGCCGAACATGACTATTCTGGCCCCGATCAACGAGCGCGAAATGATCGATATGATAAGATTCGCGTTCTTCCATACGGGGCCGATAGCGGTCAGGTATCCCAAGGGTTCCGTTTCCCGCGTCTTAACGGATCACTCCAAACCAATCGTATACGGCAAATCGGACGTCATCCGCGTCGGAGAAGACTTTGTTATTCTGGCTGTGGGCTCCATGATGGAGCAGGCGTACCGGGCGGTCGAGCGGCTGAACACTTTAGGTTATAATCCCGGTTTGATTAATGTCCGATTTGTCAAACCTATAGATATTGACATGGCTAGGGGACTTTCGCGTTACCGGCATGTCTTTGTTCTGGAGGAACACGTAATATCGGGAGGGTTCGGCAGTCACCTCTTATCGGTTCTGAATGAGGAGAATATAGACGCGGGGCGTATACACCGCTTTGCCCTGCCCGACATCTTCGTCGAACACGGAACCCGAATCGAGATATTAAAGCAATACAGCTTGGACTATATTTCCGTAACTGACAGGATATCAAAATTAATATGAAAAATATCGGTATAGTCTATAATACTGACAAGGATAAAGCCAGGGACTTCAGCAAACTGGTCTATGAACGCGTCACGGCGTTAGGTTGCAAGCCACTAATGGACACCGATGATATATACCGTATCAGTGATTTAATCGTGGTGCTGGGCGGGGACGGTACAATGCTGCAAGCTGCCCATCACGCCGCGCTGGCGGACATACCTCTCTTAGGTGTCAATCTGGGCACTTTGGGTTATCTGACAGATGTGGAACCCGGCGAGATAGATCTAGCCTTGGATGCCGCGCTACAAGGCCGTTTCACTTTGGAAAGACGTATTATGCTGCGGACTGATCTGAATGAGAAATGGGCGGCGCTCAATGATATTGTAATAAGCCGGGGCATATTCTCAAAGCTGATACGATTCCAATTATATATAAATGACGAATATATCGATACGATACGCGCCGACGGCATTATCGTCTCCACGCCGACCGGCTCCACCGCATATAACCTGTCGGCGGGCGGCCCAATTTTGAAGCCCGATAGCGAAATGATGGTCATAACCGCTATTTGTCCGCACGCGCTGTATCTGCGGCCATGGGTTATATCGGCGGGCGATACCGTAGGCGTTCGTGTTCTGAACGACGCGGACGCGACGATCGCTATGGATGGCCGTAACATGACGGAGCTGGAACCCGGCCGATTGCTGTCTATCAAGCGTTCCGCCACGCGTACAAGCATAATCAAGACAAAACACTTGGGTTTTTATGAAATACTGCGACGGAAAATGATAATATCCGGCCAGGGGGAAAGCAACGTTGAGAGTCAAGAAACGCCACGCCAAGATCATTGAACTGGTCAAAAACAACGACATAGAGACTCAGGAGGAACTGACGCTTCTGCTTCACGAATCCGGTTTCGTCGTAACGCAGGCCACGGTATCCCGCGATATACGCGAGTTGAAACTGACCAAGATCCCCACAGTCGAGGGCAGGCAGAAATATTCCATTCATATCTCCGAGGAAAAACAGATTATCCAACGCCTGATTCGTGTGTTCCGCGAAGGGGTAACAAAGATAGACTTCGCCGGCAACATGGTAGTCATTAAAACCCTTGAGGGATTGGCTATGGCCGTGGCCGCGTCCGTGGACGCGATGGGATACACGGAAGTGGTGGGCAGCATCGCTGGCGACGACGTGGTTATTTGCATAGTAAAATCGCAGGAAATCGCCGAGAATCTGATGAATAAATTCAACAGGGCGCTTAATGGCGCGGACGAGTAAACGGACGGTGATCTTCACGCTGAATCAACTGCGTATAAAGAATGTGGCCTTAATAGAGGAGGCCGATATTTCCTTCCATAGCGGCTTGAATATCCTCTCAGGCGAAACCGGGGCGGGTAAATCCATACTAA
>JAISZF010000264.1 GCA_031269415.1 Clostridiales bacterium | reverse complement strand
GCATCCATGGAGCAGTACGGTGCGGTTACCCTCCATATGGTACAGCCGTATAAAGGCTGGGAATTATACGGTTCCAATTTTACGACAAACGTTCTGGACGGCATGAACGGCATCAGTATCGGCGATATGATAGACATTCAGCCTGATGACTACGCCAAGTACGGCCTGGATGATCCCTCCCTAATCGTATGGCTTAAAGACTTGACCGCGGAAATCCACCTGGAGATCGGGAACGACGCGGACGAATCGGATGTTGTTAACGGCGAGGACGGTAAAACATATGCGTATGTGAAATTCTTTGACAGGCCATATGTGTATTTAATGGATAAATCGTACTTGACGACCCTGTACAATATCAACCCGTTCGGCTTTACAATGCGGTTTGTGGCTCTGCAAAATATTGACGACGTCGATTCGTTTACGATCAAGTCGGCGTCAAAGAGTTATGAGGCCGTGCTGAATCATGAAGTGATATATGTTACGGCGACGCCGACCCCCACGTTTACTCCGACCCCCACGCCCGACCCGGACGCGCCGGAAACCTCGGACGAAGCGCCGGCTTTGGAAGACCCCAATACTTCCCCGGCCCCGACGCCGATGCCGGAGAAGCTTATTCATCCGACCGTAAGCGGCCAGGAGGTTCAGGAGGACGCGTTCCGGACATTCTATCAGGCGGTTATCGGTCTGTCGTACGACACGAGTATTGACACCTTTACACCGACCGGTCTGCCCGATATTACTATTTCCTACCATCTGAACAACGGCGAGCCTGACGTGGTAACCGAGTATTATAAATACAACAACGATTTCTACGCCGTGCGGAAGGATGGCGGCGTGATTCAGTTCGTTGTCGGCAAGCAGTATGTGGACGCGATGCTCAAGAGCGCGGAGGATCTGTTGGCTGGGGAATTGGATAAATAGACGCGATAGGAAACCCCCGGCGAAACCCGGGGGTTCGCAATATTCCGAGTTAACCGTCCTGTTTGCGTTGCAATTTCGGCGGGTTCAAGATATAATGGGTTACATAAGACAAGCTCCAGAGGTGATGAAATGAAACTTATATACCCCGCGTACGTGATCCGCGAGGAAGAAAGAGCAGGGTACGCCGTGACGATTCCTGACATAGACTGCCTGACAGAAGCCGAAACGCTCTCAGACGCCATTACACGATCCATCGAGGTGGCTTCGGAAATATTAATGAAAGAACTGGAAAGCGGCAACCCTATACCCAAACCGACACCCATTGAATTTATGAAGCCTGTACAGGGCGGGTTTATCACAATGCTGATGATGGACATGAGCGCCTACGCGGCTAAAGTCGGAGCCGGTTCCGTAAAAAAAAGCCTGAATATTCCGCGTTGGCTGAATTCTTTCGCGGAATCGCAGAAGATTGATTATTCGGAATTAATGCGGGATGTGCTTACCTCGCTGTATGAAGAGCGTTACAGCCCCGAAACAGCCTTGATGGGCAGGCCGCTGCCGCTGATCAGCCAGATACATTAAGACGATGTTCAATTCATACATCCCATGCGCATATATTTCATTATACGCATTACGGCTTTATGCCGGACGGGGCGGTGAATATGAGGACATTAACTATACATACGGATGCGTATCTGAAAGAACTGGATGAGGCCACAAGCGGGTTTATCCGCCGGGTTAAGCGGCTTGAGCAGGGCTTTATCAAGCTCTATTACGAAACCTTTGACACAGAGGGATTTTATTCGTTTTTGGAATGGGCGGCTTTTCAGGAAAACGCCGCGTTAAGAGGTATGCCGAAACTGACCGAGCTTACTCGCAAGCTTATTTCACCGGATATAGGCGCGCGGAATATTGAATCGCTTGATGAGTATATTAAAAAGAACCGCGGCCTCCATGTGGAGGGATATGTACGTTTCCGCATGGCGGAATATAATAACTATCTGAACTGCTTGCTTTACGCGATTATGAAGAGGACGAAGGTATAGTACTGATTTTATATCCACGATCGCGAAAAGGCCTTGGAAGGTTGATTCCAAGGCCTTAAGTAGCGGAAGGGGGATTTGAACCCTCGACTCTGCGGGTATGAACCGCATGCTCTAGCCAGCTGAGCTATTCCGCCTTAAATTTCCTTAATCATTATATCCAAATGATTGCATAAGTCAAGAGTTTTTTTATTTGCAAGATAAATAACCCTATGATATAATCCAAGCGGTTTGCTTTCGGGATGCTTAACATAGGGGAGGCCATATGATCATCGGTACCTGCAGGGTCTATTTAAGCGCGGATTGGGTAACTAGCCTTAAAGAGAAGCGCGCCGTCCTGAAAAGCCTTATTGAGCGGACTAAGCACAAGTTTAATATATCTATTGCCGAAATTGAGCGGATGGACAGCCACAAGCACATAGTAATAGGTTTCGCCTGCGTGACCAACGACGCGCGGCTGGCGGACAATATCATTCAAAATGTCGTACATTTTATAGAATCAAACACGGACGCGCGATTGGATGATTATGTCATGGAAATATTATAAGCGGGTTGCGGCGCTATTTACTGTGTGGTATACTTTAATTACTTTTTGATGGGAGGACTTTATCACGATGGCAAGCGTTGAAACTATTGATCAATTTACTGTTAATCTGACTTTTAATATTAACGCGGAAGAATTTGAGAGCGGGCTTCGTTATTCGTATAACAAAAATAAGAATCGTTATAATATACAGGGTTTCCGGAAGGGAAAAGCGCCGAGGCCGCTGATAGAGAAGGCCTACGGCGAAAATGTGTTTTTTGACGACGCTGTCAATTTTATTCTGCCCCAAGCGTATGAACGCTCTGTTAAGGAAACTAAACTTAACGCTGTGGCTCAGCCATCCATTAAGATCCTTTCCATATCAAAGGAAGAAGGCGCCGCTTTCTCCGCGGAGGTAACGGTTGTCGGAGAAGCCGCGGTTGACGAGTATTACGCGCTGACCTATAAAAAATATGACCCGGAGCCTTCAGACGCGGAAATCCAGAGAGATATAGACCGCGATCGTGACAAGAACGCCCGTATAGTCACAGTGGTAAGGCCTGTTCAAAATGGCGATATAGTGACTATAGATTTCGACGGCGTTATCGACGGCAAGCCTTTCGACGGCGGCCACGCCGAGGATTTTCGTCTCACAATCGGTGGACACACGTTCATCGACACTTTTGAGGAGCAATTAATAGGAGCGGAAACCGGGGAGAATATATTTGTGAGGGTCACATTTCCGGAGGACTATAATCATGAGAAACTCGCGGGAAAACCCGCTGTGTTTGATGTTAAGATAAAGGAAATTCAGGAAAAGCAACTGCCTGACATGGATGACGACTTTGCGCAGGATGTATCGGAATTTGAGACATTTGACGAATACCGTGAAGACATTATAAAAAAATTAAGGGCAAGCAAAGAGCGGGACGCCAAACGAGATAAAGAGGATCAGGTGATGTCGCAACTGGTTTCCAAAACAAATGTCGATTTACCACCTATTATGATTGAAAACTCTATTGACGAGATGATTAGAAATTTCAGTAATCAGTTAAAATATCAAGGGATAACTTTAGATGACTACTTGCGGTTTAACGGTCAGACTAATGAGCAATTGCGTGAAAGCTACCGCGAACATGCCATAAAACAGCTCAAAACGAATCTGGCTCTGGAAGCGGTGGCCAAGAAGGAAAATCTAACGGTTTCAGGTGAGGAGATAAACGAGGAAATCGATCGAATTGCCGCTGCTTATGGGATGAGCGGTAAACAAAAATCAGGATTCGACGCGGATATCGTAACCAAAGAACTCGCGGCGAAGAAGGCGTTTGATTTTATTATGGAGCAAGCGATTCAAATCGCATAGAATATTAGGAAGGTGAAATACTTGAGTTTAGTGCCGTATGTTATTGAACAGACCAATCGCGGCGAGCGTTCTTACGATATATACTCCAGACTCTTAAAGGATCGTATTATATTCCTGAGCGAAGAGGTGAATGATGTAACCGCGAGTTTGGTAGTGGCGCAGCTCCTGTTTCTGGAAGCCGAGGCGCCCGACAAAGACATCAATTTTTACATCAACAGCCCGGGCGGGTCGGTAACGGCGGGCATGGCTATTTACGATACCATGCGTTATATTAAGTCCGACGTATCCACAATCTGTGTGGGTATAGCCGCCAGCATGGGAGCTTTCCTGCTCGCGGGCGGTCAAAAGGGCAAGCGTTTCGCGCTGCCGAACGCCGAGATCCTGATCCATCAGCCCATGGGCGGAACGCGCGGCCAAGCGACGGACATACAGATTCACGCGGAGCATATTCTGCGTACAAAATTAAAGATGAACCGGATATTATCGAATAACACAGGCCGCTCACTGGAGGAAGTCACCCGCGACACGGATAGGGACAATTACATGACCGCCGAAGAAGCCTTGGATTACGGAATTATCGATCGGATCATCACACGATAATAATATATGGAGGTGGTAGAGTGCCAACCAAGCTGGAGGAAAAGAGAACCATCCGATGCTCGTTCTGCGGTAAGACACAGGATCAGGTGCGAAAGATAATCGCCGGCCCGAATGTCTATATCTGTGACGAATGCGTTGACCTTTGCTGGGAAATTCTCGACGACGGGTACGAGGAACTCGATAACTTCGACGAGAACTTTAAAATTCCCAAGCCCAAAGAGATCCGCGCTATACTGGACGAATATGTCGTCGGGCAGGAAAACGCGAAAAAGTCCCTTTCCGTCGCGGTTTACAACCATTATAAACGTATAGCTCTGAACGATACCAGCGAAGAAATAGATCTGCAAAAAAGTAATATCTTATTAGTAGGCCCCACAGGCGTAGGCAAGACCTTTTTAGCGCAGACACTGGCTAAGTTGCTGAACGTGCCGTTTGCCATAGCCGACGCGACCAGTCTTACGGAAGCGGGCTATGTGGGCGAAGACGTTGAAAACATACTGCTTAAGCTGATTCAAGTGGCTGATTTTGACATTGAAAAGGCTCAACGCGGCATTATATATATTGACGAGATAGACAAGATTGCGCGAAAGTCCGACAACCCCTCTATTACGCGCGACGTCAGCGGCGAGGGTGTGCAGCAAGCCCTATTAAAAATCCTGGAAGGCACGATCGCTTCCGTGCCGCCGCAGGGCGGGCGCAAACACCCCCATCAAGATTTTATTCAGATAGACACGACCAATATACTCTTTATATGCGGCGGCGCGTTCGGCGGTATCGATAAGATAATTGAGCAGCGTCTGAACAAGAAGGTTATTGGTTTCGGCTCTGAAACACGGACTAAAAAGGAAAAACTCAAAGACGACATACTGAAGGATCTCCAGCCGCAGGACTTGCACAGGTACGGCCTGATACCCGAACTGATCGGCAGGCTGCCCGTTGTGGTCACGCTTCAGGCGCTGGATGAAACGGCGCTCCTTACCATTTTGACCGAACCGAAGAATGCCCTGACACGTCAATACAAGTACCTGTTTGAGCTGGATAACGTGTTGCTGGAATTCGACCGCGACGCGTTAACCGCGATAGCCAAGATGGCAATAGAGCGCGAAACCGGCGCCCGCGGTCTGCGCGCCATAGTGGAGACCTTCATGACAGGCGTCATGTATGAGATACCTTCCGACACTACGGTGGAAAAGTGTATCATCACCAGGGATACGGTCGAGGGTAAACAGCCGCCAACCATTATCTATAATGAACACCGCGAACCGCTTATCAAAAAATCCAAACGCCGTAAACAAAAACGGGTTTCAGCCAGTTGATCATACTTTCAGCCCCCATGGCCGGTGTTTCAGACCGGCCTTTTCGTTTACTCGCCCGTGAGTTCGGCTGTGATATGGCTTTCACGGAGATGATCAGCGCCAAGGCTCTGTCTTTTAACAATCAAAAGACGTACGAAATGCTCAAAGCGTATCCTGACGAAGGCCCGCTCGCCGCGCAGTTTTTTGGACGCGAGCCGGCTTTGCTCGCGGATGCCGTAAGAGCCGCCGCGGACGCGGGTTTTGCGGCGGTGGATTTCAATATGGGCTGCCCCGCGCAGAAGATTGTTAAAAACGGCGAAGGATCGGCCCTTCTGCTGGAACCCGCCATAGCCGCGCGCTGCGTGGAGACTATGGCCAAAGCCTCCGATGGCTTGTTATTCAGTGTGAAGATACGCTCGGGGTTTTCAGCCGGGCACGTAAACGCGGTAGAAACGGCTCGTATGCTTCAGGAACGCGGCGCGGCTTCAATAACGGTTCATCCGCGCGCGCGGGCGGAATTTTACAGCGGGCATTCGGACTGGGATGTAATCCGCCGCGTAAAAGAGGCGGTTAAAATACCGGTAATCGGAAACGGGGATATCCATACCCCGGAGGACGCGAATGCAATGCTTGAGCGGACCGGCTGCGACGGGATAATGATCGGACGCGGCGCGCTGGGCAACCCGTGGATTTTCGCGCGCGTCAGGGCGTTCCTGCGAACGGGGATTATACCGCCTGAACCGGATATAAAAGAGAGGACTGCAATGGCGATCAGGCATTGCCGTATGCTGACAGAGTATAAAGGCAGACTTGGGCTGATGGAAAGCCGCAAGCACGCCGCTTGGTATATAAAAGGCGCCGAAGGCGCCGCCGCGGCAAGGGATTTAATTAACAAGGCTTTATGTTTGGATCACATAGAGGAAATATTGACCGGGCTGGGCAGCCGCGCGTCTGTTTAATTCGACGTGAGGAAAGTCCGGGCTCCATAGGGCAGGACGCCGGGTAACGCCCGGCGGAGGTGACTCCAGGGAAAGTGCAACAGAAATAAACCGCCGTTTTGGCTTACGCCGACGCGGCAAGGGTGGAAAGGCGGGGTAAGAGCCCACCGCTTCCCCGGTAACGGGGAAGGCCCTGTAAACCCCGTCCGGAGCAAGATCAAATAAAGGCGCATGGGGCGGCCCGTCCCCGCTTTTGGTAAGATCGCGTGAGCGCGCCGGCGACGGCACGCCCAGACAGATGGCTGTCCACGACAGAACCCGGCTTACAGGCCCGGTCAATATTAAGAGGGCGGAACAAACGCGTCGCGTTTGCTCCGTCCCCTACTTATATTCCGACACGGGCGTTTCATAAACTTTGCATTTATACCCAAAAAGGCTATAATGCTGGCAGGGTGATAAGACATGGAAAATATAAGGGAACGTCTATCTACTCAGAACACCTTCCCCCCCACGAAATAAACCAAAATAATATAGACCTCCAAAAAAAATAGAAAAATACTATTTACACGCCAAAACTTGACAGGTATAGTATAAATAGTGGTCAAAGGAGTTCTGGCGATGGAAGGCTTTATAAGCATAGAAGAACACAAAGTAAAAATAGCGGAATACGACGCAAAAATCGCCGACTTGACCAATGAGAACGCCCAGCTCAAAGAATGGAGATAGAGGAGGAGTGATATGTTTTCAAAACGAAAGGTGATGGCTGCTGTTACAGCGGCATCCTTGGTGGTGTTAATCGTCACCGGGACTTTTGCGTGGACAAGCCTTAACTCGCAGCAAGTAAACGAGTGGTTTGGCGCGGGAGCAACCCCTGGAACGGGCGCAGGCGGTACGTTGCATGATCACCACAAAGAAAACGAGGAAAGCAAAAAAGTGTACGTAGAAAACTGGGGCGACGAGGATCTATTTGTGCGTATTAAACTCGGAGAGTATATGGAGATCGGTTCAGGCGCAGGGAAGAAATCAGCGGAAAAAGATTCATCAGGCAAAGACATACATAATCCGGACAATAAATCAATATCAGTTCGCGGAAATGCTTGGAACATAGATGAACCTGAAAAATGGACTGTTGTATGGTCTGGCGACAGACTGGTACTAACTGGCGATGCGCCTACCGGTATATTGCCTTGGCATAAATTAAGCAGTTATTGGGAATGGGATATGGGCGGCCAAACATCGTATTTTGCAGCTCCTGAGAGCCTAAGAACAAATAAAAATTATGTTGAACAAGGCATAGTAGGATACCCCCCAGGAACCAAAGTATCTGAAGAAGCAAAAGAAACGCTTCCGGCAACGGTCATGTCAATGGAAGCATGGAAAACAGCAGGTTCACTTGTTGGGAACTACTGGGTTATTGACAGAAGTGATGGCTGGGCTTACTGGGCTGCGCCTTTGAAACCCGGGACAGCAACAGGGCTTTTGCTAAATAAAGTTACACAGGATAGCGAATGGGCAACCTACGCCAACAGAGGCGGCTTTGACTATAAAAGTGAATATTACTATGGCATAAATGTACACGCTCAAATGGCAACTAAGGATGGCACAACAGCAAATGGCGATTTAGATAATTACAGGAGTTTTGAAAGAGAAGGCGGCTGGTCTGACGATGGAAAGCAATTAATGGAGCTTATTGTTGCTTACGCAACACCTCCAACAGAACCTGGCACTCACAATCTCACTCTTGCATTTGGCACAGGCGGATCAATAATGCCAAACTATCAATTTGTTACTCCATTTAAAGCTGGTACCGAAATATCCTTAAAAGAAAGGGTACGGGTTCTTCCCGGTTATGATTTTGATAAGTGGATTTCCTCAGATGATACAGTGGTATTCAGCAACCCAAACAGCGCTGAGTCTACGTTCATAATGCCTGGCAATAATGTCACCATTACAGCGACATTTAAGATGAATTCTAGCCATCCTCAATACCCTGGCAACGATTAAACTTTATTATTATTTAATTATTTAAAGATAAAAATAACTTAATTATTTTAGACATTTGTAAGTGGAGCCTGGCCGTCGTCCCCTACAAAAATGTTAATGGTCAAAAAAAAATACTTGCTGTATATAAAACAGTGGGTATTTTTTTATTTACTGTGAAATGTAATACGACTTATAAGGAAGATTTACATGCAAATGGCTATGGAAACCGACGGAAACGGCGGGACAACAAACATAACAAATAATATGACCGTGTACCGGAAGAACCAGGTCCATACATATAAACGTTGGAAAGACACGGACTCCGACGTGTTCTTTATCCCTGATCTCTATTTCTCCGGCTGCGACACCAGTATTTATATTAATACCAGGCATATAGTTGATGTCTCGAATATATTCTTCTCGCTCAGGCAGAACTCAGCCTCGAAGGAAGACTATTATTCCGAACTGGCTAAAAAAATCGCCCAGGGGGGACGGAGATATTTCCGGTTTGTCCCCAACGACTCCTGCGACTGGTGCGTCCGGAAAGCTTAAAAAATTCCCCAGCTCGGATAACGCGGATGAAGTACCCAAAATAAAACACTGGCCCGACAGCATTAACGAATACAGCGTACCGAACACGCTCGTAGAAAGCGAGCCCGATCCCGTCTATTTATCGAACGACGCAATATTCCCGGGCGGCCCCCTGCTCTCCGACGTGGAGGACTGGAAGATTGAATACCCAGCCGCCAGCCAATACAAAGTATGCGTCACGCAAATAGACGACCTGTATTTCGTGTTCCGGACACTAAACCGATATGAGTACAAACAGATAATTAACATGAATATTTCCGCGACCGGGCGCGAGGAGGCTATTTGCAATACCTGCACGTTATGGACGTTATATTCCGAAGGCTTGAATTGACTTGTCAATTCATATATGTTAATATTATTTCAAAAAATAAGAAAAGGTGTGTTATGCGTCTATCCGCAAAAGCCCGATACGGACTGTCCGCGTTAATCTGTATGGCTTCCGGGCCTGTGACGGACGAAAGCGTCACTGTGGTCAGCCTGGCGAAGCAGTTGGATATTTCAAAGATATATCTGGAGCAGGTATTCTCGCTGCTGAAGCGCGCCGGCTTGGTCACTTCCATCAAAGGCGCTCAGGGAGGCTATCAGTTGGCTCGCGACGCCCACAGCATCAGCGTGTATGATATACTGACAGCCATTGAAATCTCCCTGTTCGAGAAACAGGAATCCGACCAAACGGATCCAATTACGCTTACGCTGTTAAGCATGGTGTTCGACCCCATAGACACATGTCTGAAGCATACGCTCTCGAAGATAACGCTTGAGGATTTAGCCGCCCATACGCGCGGGCAGACGGAAAGCTATATGTACTATCTGTAAAAGCCGGGGCCTGTTATGGGCGCGCCCGGCTTTTATCACGCGCGGGCGGGAACTTCAGCGCCTGAACAGCAGATACTTTATGAGCGCGAAGTATTCCCTGGAGTAATTATTCGGTATCAGGTACAGCGGCCGAGTCGGCGCGGCGAGACCCTTGGCGTTCAACCCTGCCTTACCCGCGTATAATCCTGCCCTGAATATGTGGAATCGGTTGGTTATGTACAGTATCCTTATCGGGCTGCCATGAAACGCGCTGTTCAGCAGCGCCTTGGAAAATTCAAAGTTTTCTTCCGTGTTGGACGATCGCGGTTCCCGGATTATTTTCTCGTCCGGCACCCCGCGTTCTATGAGATATTTTGCCATCGCGCCGGCTTCCGAAATGGTTTCGTTGGGTCCTTGTCCGCCGCTGACGACAATCGTTGCGTTCGGGTTCTTTTGAAAATACCAAAGCGCTTTATCCAACCGAGCCGCCAGAGTAATGGTTACGCGATCACCCGCCAAACCCGCGCCTAACACTATTACCGCGTCAGCCTCGTAATCCGGCGAGGCCGCGCTTTGAATCAGCGTCAAAGAAACCATGCCCAAAAATAATACAATATTCAAACCGACTAATATCCCGCAAACCCATCCGATAATTCCGCCGACCTTAGACCGAAGGAGCTTGAGGAACCCTTTTTCAAACACATAGCACCCGATAATAACCGAACCGATCATGCCGGGCAGGATCGAACCCACGTTAAACGGAACCAGCAGTATGGCGGCTACACTGTTGGCAATCAGTGCTATTGCGGAAAAGATCAGGATAAACTTAATAATACCGTAAAGGTTCTTTCTGAACCAATTACGCCGTTTCACTGCCTACCTCACTGTTAAAACGCTTATACGCCATTACGGCCAACCCCGTCAACACAACAGCGGATACGGCCAAAATTATTTCCACAGCCACAGCGCTGTTTAGAACGCCGCACTGCATCAACGCCGCCGGTACGTCCAGCAAGGCGTGCAGGCATATCGCCGCCGGGAAGAGCCAGATCCTCCGCTTATCACCAACCGCCAGCCAGACTAGAACCGAGAGTGAGATTTGAATGGTTACGGCGGGGATACGCTCAATTCCACCCAGGAGAAACATGTACGGCTGTGTGGTCGTTAGTGTGCTCACCGCGTTTGTAATTACATCCTGCTGACTGCCGGTCAGCGCCGGAAGCGTTCCGGCGTTTATCATGACGCTGAATATGATATTGTTGAGCATGGCCGCGCCGAGCAGCAGCACGGCCTCGATTCCGCCGTGGCCTATTCCATAGGCGAGGGCGTCGCCCACCCCGCGTCTTTCCTGAAGATCGGGAAAGGTTGTGACGACCTCACCCTCCGAATTCAAGAGTACGGCGTCTGTTTTTTTCCTTTTGCGCTTCAGGATGTTAAAAGCGATAAATCGGGCTGTTTCCTCGAATATACCCGCCGCGAAACATCCATATAGCACATAGATGGCCGGCTGGGCCATCAGCGTTATCGCCCCGCTTGCGTCACGCCGCAAAACAGCCGCATGCAGAAACTGCTCCAAAACCAACACGAATAGAGTAAACCCCGCTATGCCCAGAAGCAGCGGAACAATCCGCGTCTTAAATCTCTTTCGAAAGATAAGGAACAACACGGCGGGAAATCCGAACGAGATTAAAAATGATATAGCCATAAAGAGAATCGATAAACCGGGAACCATCAGGGCTTTACCTCCATTATTTTTCTTATCCTCGCGGATAACAGCGTGTATCTGTGCGTTTCACGGTTGTTAGCCACCATGCGTTTCAGCATTTCCTCCGTGCCGACAATGACCACCAGTTCTTTGGCCCGCGTTACCGCCGTGTAGAGCAGATTCTTGCTCATCAGCATGGGAGGGCCGGTGTGGACTGGTATCACAACCGCCTTGTACTCGCTGCCCTGAGCTTTGTGTATGGTTACGGCAAAGGACAGCTCCAGTTCGTCCAATTGATTAAAATCATATCTCACTACTCGGTCGTCGTCGAATTTGACCGTCAGGTATTCGTCCTCATCATTTATCTTCGTGATGCAGCCCTGATCCCCGTTAAACACCCCGACGCCCTCATCCGTAACGCGGCCCGCGCCGTTTTCCACCCGCCAGGCCACGGAGTAATTATTCTTCATCTGCATAACCTTGTCACCCTCGCGGAATAGAAGGTTCCGATATTCCTTTTCACGCTTGTCCGGCGAGGGCGGGTTCATGTGGCGCTGCAAATCCATGTTCAGGCTGTTCACTCCAATTATGGATTTCCGCGTGGGCGATAAGACCTGTATATCCGAAAACATATCGCAGCCCATATAGCCAGGCAGCCGGCGCGTAACCAACTGAATGATGGTCTGCTCCGTTTCTTCGGCGGTCTGCCTCTTTATAAAGAAAAAATCCTTGCTTTTATCGTTCAGGGCGGGGTACTCGCCGCGGTTTATCCTATGCGCGTTCATAACGATCGCGCTTTCCTGCGCCTGCCGGAAGATCTCCGTCAGGCGTACCACATCGACACGGTCGCTGTCTATAATGTCGCGCAGCACGTTGCCCGGACCCACGGAAGGAAGTTGATCCACGTCGCCCACCAGAATCAGCCGCGTCCCCAAAGCGATGGCTTTCAGGAGATGATGCATGAGGAGTATGTCTACCATGGAGCTTTCGTCTATGATAATCACGTCGGTTTCCAGCGGGTTGTCTTCATTGCGCGAGAATGTCTGCCTTCGGGGGTCGTCGGACATATAGGAAATCTCCAGCAGACGGTGGATGGTCTTCGCGTCCAGCCCGGTGGTTTCCGACACGCGTTTGGCGGCGCGGCCGGTCGGCGCGGCCAGCTCCATTTCCAGCCCTTGTTTCAGCATCAGCTTTATTATGGCGTTAATAGTGGTGGTCTTCCCCGTGCCGGGTCCTCCGGTTATTACCAGCACGCCGCTCTTGAACGCCTCTTCCACAGCCCGCCTCTGATTTGACGCCAGCGCGACGCCTGTTTCCGCCTCTATCCTGTCAATATCTAGATCGTTTATAGTTTTGCCGTGAACAGAACCCGCTAAATCTGTCAATTTTTTTGCTATATAGTTTTCCGCGTAGAAAAAGGCGTTTTGATATACAGCAACTCCGTCCGGCTGGGTTTCAACGACAAGGGAGCGATCCATTGAAAGTTCCGTAAACCCAATCTCTATGAGTTCTCCGGGCAGTTGCAGCAATGCCGCCGCGTCTTCCAATAAAACCTGTTTGGGCAGATAGACATGGCCGTTTGAGGCCGCCTGTGACAGAGTGTATTTAAGCCCGGCCTTTACGCGCTGTACAGAGTCAAAGGGCATGCCCACCCTGGCGGCGATCGCGTCCGCCGTCTTGAAACCGATGCCCGCGATCTCGTCCGCGAGCACATATGGATTGGATTTTACAATATCCTGCGTCGCCTCGCGGAAGCGTTTATATATGCGCTGGGCAAAGGTTGGGGATATCCCGTAATCCTGCAGAAAAAGCACGGCGCGGCGCAACTCGGACTGCTCATGGTAAACGGCCCCTATGCCCGCGGCTTTCTCCAACGAAATCCCCTTTATCTCCGCCAGCCTTTCGGGTGTTTCATCTATAACCGTAAGCGTCTGTTCGCCGAAGGTGTCCACTATGCGTTTAGCCAAACGCTGGCCTATCCCGCTGATAACGCCCGATCCCAAGTATTTCTCTATGCCCTGAAGGGTTGTCGGCTCGCTTTTCTCAATATGATCAACAGCCAACTGCACGCCGTATTTGGGGTTGTTAACGAAGGAACCGCGCAGCTTAACTGTTTCGCCCGTGTTGAGGCGGGGCAGGTTGCCCGTGCAGATAATGTTCTTGCTGTTTTTAGCGTTTTCAGCTAACGAGAATACGGTAAAACCGTTATCCTCGTTATGGTAGATAACGTTTTCCACAACGCCTTCTATATTCTGTGCTTCTTTCATGCGTACCTCTGATTTTTCTTTTTATTATATCAAAAAAATGTTCTTATGTATACTGATTTACACCTCCATGCTATCATTAAATACTCCGACAGGATGAATCACGTGATCTTTGGGATTATGCCCGCTCAATTGCCTGTCGGTCAGCATCAGGGCCCTTTGGATGGAGAAATGCCCAAACTTCGCGCGGATACTGTCAACAGTCCTCTCAAGGGTTTCCATTTTCTTTTGCGTCTCGTAATCATGGAACAGGTTTAACTGCACCGGCGAGTCTTCCGAAACTAAATCACAGGCGCGAACGCCGACGCTTCTCAGCGGGCGCGTAAAATTATATTTCGTTTTGAATATCTCCATCGCGAGTTTCGCGATCTCGGCGGACAGAAACGTCGGCGCGCTCAGTTTGGCTTGGCGTTCACATGAAAACAGGTTTTCCTCGCGGATATATACCTGCACTGTATTGCATTTCAGACCGTTTTCCCTTAACCGCGCCGCCACGCTTTCCGACAGCGTCACAATAGTGAGCCATACGTCTTCCGCTGTTTCCAGACCGCGCGGAGTGGTCGTTGAATTCCCAACGCTTTTTATCGCCGAGGAAACGTCGTTCTTGGCCACCTTGGAATGATCGATCCCATTCGCGTACCGGTGAAGCACAACGCCAACCTTTCCTAAAATACCGTACAGCAGTTTAACGTCAAAATTAGCGAGATCGCCAATTGATTTAATCCCATAGCTGTTCAATTTTTTCTCCGTCGCCCTGCCCACGTACAGGAGATCGCCGACAGGCAGAGGCCATACCTTGTCTTTATAATTGGCGCGGTCAAAGACGGTAACAGCGTCGGGTTTTTGGTAATCGGAACCGAGTTTGGCGAATACCTTGCAAAAGCTGACTCCGACGGAAACCGTTATGCCCAGTTCGCTGTATATTTTTTTTCGGATTGTATGAGCTATCTTTTCGCCGTTCCCAAACAGACTGACGCTGCCTGTGACATCGAGCCAAGCCTCGTCTATACCAAAATTTTCAATCTGGTCGGTATATTGGTAATAGATCTCCCTCGCCATACGGGAGAATTGCAGGTATCTGTCAAAATTCGGCCTGACCATAACCAGATTGGGGCATAGTTGCTTTGCCCGCCAAACAGGCTGCCCCGTAATAACGCCGTATTTTTTGGCGTGTTCGTTCTTAGCCAGTATTATACCGTGTCTTGCTTCCGGATCGCCGCCCACCGCGACGGGCAGATCCCGAATCGCGGGGTTAAATAGACACTCAACGCTTGCGTAAAAGGAATTCAAATCGGAATGAAGCACTATTCTATCCATAAAGTCATCTCCGTAGGGTATCAGAAACAAACAAATATTCCCTACGAACAATTATACGTATATGGTGCGAAAAATACAATGGATTCTTCTGGATAGAACGAGTTAAAACTTTTTACAGGTACTGTTCTAAAAATCCTGTTGCCGCCGTCCTGTTCAGCATCGAATGCCAGTCTTGATTGTAGTAATCGCGAAGGCATTTGTAACAGGACGGTGAACATTCACATTCAGAACATATCTCGTAAGCTTTGCGAATAACGCTTTGGAAAACATTCTCATCAGCGGCAATCCGGTGGATATGGCCTGCTCCGCCCGGAACGCTGTCATACATGATAATTGAGTATTGAACGTTTCCGTTTGAGGCATAAAGGCATCCGTTTATGTCCGTGCTTTCTACTCAGAACACCTTCCCCCCAGGAAATAAACCAAAATAATATAGACCTCCAAAAAAAATAGAAAAATACTATTTACACGCCAAAACTTGACAGGTATAATATTTCCAAATAGTGGTCAAGGGAGTTCTGGCGATGG
>JAISZF010000261.1 GCA_031269415.1 Clostridiales bacterium | reverse complement strand
CCATCGCCAGAACTCCCTTGACCACTATTTGGAAATATTATACCTGTCAAGTTTTGGCGTGTAAATAGTATTTTTCTATTTTTTTTGGAGGTCTATATTATTTTGGTTTATTTCCTGGGTGGGGGGGAGGTGTTCTGAGTAGTTACAAAAATTGAGTATAGAAGGTGCTATGTTTAATTCTATAAAGAAAGGGTGGATGTATGAAATTCTCCAATGGTTACTGGATTAACCGTGAAGGCGTTCAGGTACACGGAGCGGTCGATTTACGCGCTTTTGAGATAAGAAACGGCGTGCCAACCGCGTTTATCTCGCCGATCCAGGTTACGAGCCGGGGGCAAACGTTGAACAGTCCGCTGCTGACAGTGGAGTTCGACGCGCCCGCACCGGATATTATCGGCGTAAGGGCGTATCATTTTAAAGGCTCTCCGTGCGAAGAACCGGCTTTCATACTGAATACGCGACCGCTTCGGTTTGAAATTACGGAGAATGACGCTGGTATAACCCTGCGTTCTGGCAAGATCTCCGTCGTTTTGCACAGACGTCCGTTTGCCATGCGTTTCTATTACGAGGATACGCTGCTGACACAGTCGGATACCAAGCAGCTCGCGTATATCGAAACGCCTAATGGCTCTTATATGCGCGAACGGCTGGATATCTCCATCGGCGAGCTTTTTTACGGCTTGGGCGAACGCTTTACCCCCTTTGTGAAAAACGGGCAGAGCGTGGATATATGGAATGAAGACGGCGGCACCGCTTCGGAACTGACATATAAGAATATTCCATTCTGTCTCTCCAGCCGCGGTTACGGCGTTTTCGTGCCTGATCCGGGCCCCGTTTCATTCGAGATCGCATCGGAAGCGGTTTCAAAAAACCAATTCTCGGTACCGGGGCAGGAACTGCGCTATCACATTATCGGCGGCGGCAGCCCACGCAAGGCGCTGTCGAATTACACCGCGTTTACCGGCAAGGTAAAAACGCCGCCGGCGTGGTCTTTCGGCCTGTGGCTCTCCACGTCTTTCACGACGGATTATAACGAACGCACGGTAACAGGCTTCATTCAGGGCATGATTGACAGGGACATACCCCTGTCGGTATTCCATTTTGATTGCTTCTGGATGAAAGAATATGAGTGGTGCAATTTTACCTGGGACGCCGCCATGTTCTCCGACGTAAAAGAGATGCTGGCGCGCGTTAAGGCCAAAACCGATCCGCCGCTGCGTGTGTGCGTGTGGATCAATCCATACATCGGTCAAAAGTCCCCTCTGTTTGACGAGGCGATGGGTAATGGCTATTTATTGAAAAAGACGGACGGCGGCGTTTGGCAGTGGGATATGTGGCAGCCGGGCATGGGTATTGTGGATTTTACGAACCCTGACGCCGTAAAATGGTATCAGGATAAATTGACGACGTTGCTGGACATGGGCGTGGACTGCTTCAAAACGGATTTCGGGGAACGCATACCCACGGACGTGATTTATCATAATGGCGCTGATCCCGAAAAGATGCATAATTACTATACGCTGCTGTATAACAGAGCGGTTTATGAATTGTTAGCCGCAAAACGCGGCGCGGGGGGCGCGGTGCTATTCGCGCGCTCCGCGACAGCGGGCGGGCAGCGATACCCCGTGCATTGGGGCGGCGATTCGTTCGCTACGTACGCTTCCATGGCGGAAAGTTTGAGAGGCGGTCTGTCGCTGGCCTGCTGCGGATTCGCGTTCTGGAGCCACGATATCGGCGGGTTTGAATCGACCGCCACGCCCGATCTGTATAAACGCTGGCTGGCGTTCGGCTTGTTCTCGACTCACTCGCGCCTGCACGGCAGCGACTCGTACCGGGCGCCCTGGCTGTTCGACGAGGAAGCGTCGGATGTGCTGAGGTTCTTTACGAAAACCAAGCAATCGCTCATGCCGTATATATACGCCCAGTCCGTGGCCTCCTGCGATGAGGGCGTACCGGTCATGCGCCCGATGGCGCTGATGTACCCCGACGACCCGATCTGCGGCTGGCTGGACAGGCAGTATATGCTGGGCGAAAACCTGATGGTCGCGCCGGTCTTTCACTCAGACGGTCATTGCGAATACTATTTGCCGGAAGGAGTGTTTACCAACCTGTTTACCGGCGCGGCAAAGCGCGGCGGGCGATATTACACGGACAACTGCGATTATTTTCAAATGCCGGTCTATGTGATGGAGAACACACTGCTGCCAAGGGCGGGAAACGAGGTACATGTTTACGAACCGCGCGTCGGTGTTCCGGCAAAGGCTGTTATTTATTATGAAGACGGAGAGAGCGTCGTTTCGATAACAGGCCTGCGGGATGAGCAGGGGATGTATGAACTCGCGTTTGAATGGAATGGCGGCGGAATTGCCGATTACCGGGTTATTATACACAACGCGGCGGGAAAGGTGAGCGGTGTGACAGCGCCGGACTCCGGCGAGAAGATTCTATTTGAGGAAATAGGAGTGGATTTCAGTTTTACGGTTCCCGCTGGTATTTTGAGGGTTAATATTGAATAGCGGAGTACACAATGCGCGCGGGGTTCAGTCTTTCAGACTGGCTCCGCGCCCTGTTTTTGCTGCATATATGCCCTATTGCTTGTTGGAGAGCGGTACAATCTCTATTGTGTAGCCTAGGGGATGCAACACCCGCGGATGATATGGATTTTTATAAAGCAGATAGCCCAAGTCGATCGTGTTTTGACCTGTATATGTGATGGTTAGCAGCATATGCCTTCATTTCTCCTTTGTTTCAATTACTTTGTTTCAATTACTTTGTGAACATCGATATCAACTTGAGCGCGGGATTAAACCAAAACGGCTCCATGCGCTTTGTGACCGCTTCCAATGACTTTATTACGCCGATATGCTGAGGGCATTGCTTCTCGCATTTGCCGCACTTTACGCAATTACTGCTTCTGTAGCTCTTTTCGGAGTGGTTCGCGCCGATGCTGGTTAAGTACTGCTGCAGTCCCGAAACAAAACCGGTTACAAAAGAACTGTTATACGCGGCGAAACAGCCGGGTATGTTCACGTTATGGGGGCAGGGCATACAGTAGTTGCAGCCGGTACAGGAAACCC
>JAISZF010000266.1 GCA_031269415.1 Clostridiales bacterium | reverse complement strand
GCGTGACGGGCATCGGGCCGAAGGCGGCGCTGAACATACTGTCCGTCTTGTCGCCCGATCAACTGATTATCGCTATTCTGTCCGACGATACGCTGACGCTCAGCAAAGCGCCGGGCGTGGGAAAAAAAACGGCGCAGCGTATATCCCTGGAACTGCGCGATAAGATCAAATCCCCGGAGACCGAGAGTATTATCAGCCCGCAGCAGAAGCTAAGCCCGAATCAGGAGCAGCGGCAGGACGCCATAGACGCGCTTATCGCTTTAGGATACCCTCGGATAGACGCCGTTAAAGCCGTAATGGAAACAGGGCTGACGGATATGAAAACCGAACAGATTATACGTTTGGCGCTGCGCAAGCTGTCCGCCAGATAGGGGGAATTGCCTATGGGAATAACCGTTACCGATTATATTGGAGAAGATCAGGAGATCGAAAAAAAACTGCGTCCCGAATCCTTCGATGGGTACATAGGGCAGGAAAAGGTCAAAAGCAATATGAAGGTCTTTATTGAGGCCGCGAAACAGCGCGGGGAATCCTTGGATCACGTGCTTTTGTACGGCCAGCCAGGTTTAGGCAAAACCACCCTGTCTAATATTATCGCGGGAATGATGAATACCAAGCTGAAGACTACTTCCGGCCCCGCCGTCGAGCGCCCCGGCGATATGGCGGCCATCCTGAACGACCTGAACGAGGGCGACGTGCTGTTTATTGACGAGATCCACCGGTTGAACCGGATGATCGAGGAGATCCTGTATCCGGCGATGGAGGATTACGTGCTGGATATTGTTATCGGCAAAGGCCCGGCGGCCAAGAGTATCCGCCTGGATCTGCCGAAGTTTACCCTAATCGGCGCCACAACCCGCGTCGGCCTGCTGACCGCGCCGCTGCGCGACAGGTTCGGGGTTATCCACCATCTGGAGCCGTATAATGTGGACGAGCTTAAACGCATTATTTACCGTTCCGCGAAGGTTCTGGCGGTCGAGATAACGGACGCCGGCGCGGAGGAATTGGCGCGCAGGGCGAGGGGCACGCCGCGCATAGCCAACAGGCTGCTGAAACGCGTGCGTGACTTCGCGCAGGTTAAGTATGAAGGCATTGTGGATGAAACGGTTGCGAAGGAATCACTGGATCTGCTGGAGGTGGATCCGATGGGTTTGGATCTGCTGGACAAGAAGATGATGAACGCTATAATCGATAAGTTCAGCGGCGGCCCAGTCGGGCTGGACACGCTGGCCGCTTCCATCGACGAAGAAAGTGGCGCGCTTGAGGAGGTTTCCGAGCCGTATCTGCTGCAGCTCGGGTTTATTCAGCGCACGCCGCGCGGCAGGATTGTGACTGAATTGGGATACCGCCATTTGAGAGGGGGATATTGATGTTTATTTTTAAGAAGATTCAATATAATTCACCCGTGATACTGACATACGCTTTACTGGCGCTCATTGTCGCCGGAGTCAGCCATCTGACCAGCGGCATGTCCAACACGCTGCTGTTTTCGGTGTACCGCGCGCCGCTGACAGACCCGCTGACTTATCTTCGCATGGTTGGGCATGTGCTGGGGCACGCGGACCTTAATCATTATTTCAGCAATTTCCTGCTTATATTGCTTATCGGGCCTATGCTGGAAGAAAAATACGGTTCCGTCCCCATGCTGATTATGATGCTGATCACTTCGTTAATTACCGGGCTGATCTTCCTGCTGGTATCCAGCGACGCGCGCTTGCTGGGCGCGAGCGGCATTGTGTTTATGCTGATCCTGCTGAGCTCCTTCGTAAACCTGAAACGCGGCAAGATCCCGCTGACGCTTATTTTGGTGATTATCGCGTATATCGGGCGCGAGGCTTATCAGGGATTCACCGCCGCGGATAATATATCGCACCTGACGCATGTAATCGGCGGGTTGTGCGGGGCTGTTCTGGGGTTTTTTATTAATCGCGGCCGGGTTATGGAAGCGGAGATTACTGAATGAGAAACAAGTATGGTAAATTGTTTGAAAAAACTTATATTGGGAAAATGGGATTAAAAAACCGCTTTGTTATGGCACCGATGGGTACTATGCTTTATAGATGCTTTTGATATTGACGCGGGTTGCTATGAGTCTCATGAATGGATTTTCCCACCTGCTTATCTGGGTGATGCCTGTATGGAAGATATGGCTGCCGCGGTAAAAAATGTTACGATTAAACCTGTGCAAAACGCGGGGAATTATACAGTTGATACGGCGCTTAACGCTGTTGAAAAAGGAAGCACGGATTATGTAATGTTGGGACGCCCCTTGATCGCCGATCCTGAACTTCCAAACAATTAAGGTTGAATTAGGTAAAGCAATAAATGCCGATTCTTCGGAACTGGCAAGTGCTGATCAGATTATTGTCGCGCTTGGCGCCGAACCGCTGGTTCCGCCCATTAATGGCATTATGTAATTTGGACAACATCAAAACAAAAAACCCGCCTATATCAATTAGGCGGGTTTATTTCTCTCATATCATTGTGAATCTTTAAATTCTCCGCCCAAGGCTGCGCCTCCGCCTTAACAACCTCCCCGCTCTCCGAGGCCCGCGTGATCAGCATCCCCAGATACGCGTCCTGGGCGGCTTCAGCGAAACTATAGAACGGGGAAGCGCCGTTGATGTACTCATTCATTCGAGCCATACACTCCGCTGCGGCTATCTCGTCGTCATTAAGCCGGGCGTTCGTGAAACGCGGCGTATAAACCCATTCTCCGCAGGCAGTGAACCCTTTCAGCCCGACGCCTTCACAGTTTTCGTCATGGCCGCGGTCATGGCGCGTAATCTCGCTCTCCATCGCGGTTTTACAATCCGGCAGGTACTTGACGCGCTTATCGTCGATAACGCCTCTGTCGCCCTTTATCAGAATCCGCTGGGTGCGGATATAGCTGCGGTGCTGCCCTTCCTCAAAATCATATATTCCGACAGAGGAATCAAACTCTAAACTCGCCAAAATCTGCGGAAAAACTTCCGGGGCGTCCGATGTCGGCG
>JAISZF010000137.1 GCA_031269415.1 Clostridiales bacterium | reverse complement strand
CCGCAAAAGTACATCGACGATGGTTTGATTTTGAAGCTCAATGATTTGATCGACGAAAAAGCGGTTAACCTTAAGGCTGTTTTTGTCCAGTATCCCGAAGCGGATGTTCAGAGCAGGTTGGACGACGGTTCGCTGTATATGTTCCCGTTCATCAAACCGGACCCCGCGATACGCACATACAACGGCCCTATCGCCAGAAAAGACTGGATGGATAAGCTGGGTATCGACCTCCCCGTAACCATGGACGACTGGTATGCCATGCTCACGGCGTTTAAGGAAAATGACCCCAACGGCAACGGAGAGGCTGACGAAATTCCGTTTTCTTCTATTAAACTGGACAGTGTCAAATGGTTCGCGGGAGCTTGGGGCATGAAGCTGAGAATGGATTCGCAAAGCACCAATCCGTTCTACAGAACCGGCCAAGTGGTTCATTTCGCCCCAATGGAGAAAGATTATGAAGAGTATTTGGCGGAAATGCGCAAATGGTACTCAGAAGGTCTTATCGACCAGGATTTCGCGGCGACCGACGGTACGCTTCAAAACGCGCAGATAACAGATAATAAAGCCGGTGTGTTCTGGGGCGGGGCTTCGGGCGGCGTGGGCAAATTTTTGAACTCTATGCGTCCCATTCAACCCGATTTCAACCTCACGGCTGTTCAGTACCCGGCGGGTAAAGCCGGTATCAACTACAATACTCATCCAGACACAATAAACTCAATCCCCGGCAACGGCGCGGCAATAACAACCGCTAACAAACATTTAGATGAAACCGTCAGATGGCTGGATTACATGTACAGCGAGGAAGGCGCGCGTTTAATGAACTTCGGTATCGAGGGCCAAACGTACAACATGGTGGATGGTGAGCCCGTCTATTCCGACGCGATATTCAACGATCCCGAAGGCCGTTCTCCGGATGTCGTCGTCGCCAGTCATACCACGACTCCCGAGGAAACCAGTGTGTACGCGTCCGGCTACTACACGCAGATGTTATTCCTGCAGGAACAGAAAGACGCGCTTGTAATTTGGGGCAAAGGCGACTTCTCGCTCAATATGCCGCCTATTTCCTATACCACGGACGAAAGCCAAAGACTTGCCACAATCATGAACGAAGTCAACACTTATGTGGATGAGATGTTTGTTCGCTACATAATGGGTCAGGACGGCGTGGACGATTTCGACGCGTTCCGACAGAATTTAAGCAACATGGGCATTGAAGAAGCGGTGAGCATCACTCAAGCCGCGCTTGACAGATATAACGCCAGAAAGTAAGATCAAAGCGGACACGGGCTTGCGAATACATGCCTGTGTCCATTACAACGGTTATGCCGGAGGAGAAGCTAATGAAGCTTTTACCGAATCGAAACTCAGGCAGAACACACAAGGTATTTATCACGTTTTTATTCTCCTATGTGCTTGTCTTAATCGTCACGCTCATTATCGGCAGCATTGTCTATATCAACGCCGCCAAGATAATTCGGGAACAGGAAAAAGACGCGAGAATATCCGCTTTAAATCAGCTTTCGGCGAATGTGGAAAAACAATTTGAAGAGATCAGCACAATGGCCTTGAGCGCGGCGACAAGCCAGGGAGTGCACAGCTTTCTTTCGGTGCGGAATAAAGAGTCCATGACCGAGGATCAGCGATACATGGTTTTCAATGTCACCAAGGCGCTGCAATCGTACCGCAATAGCAATAAATTTATTGCTGATATGTTTATCTATTTTTTGAACAGCGATCTCATAATCAGTACCAGCAGTATGAACTCGCCGGACTTTTTTTATAAAAACGTCTATTCTTATGACGACATCGACTACGACTTCTGGCATCTGAACATTTTACCCGGCAAAGGCGAAGACTACATCCCCGAGTTAAACACAAGAAGCGCGGGCATGCCTTCGCGTATGCTGACTGTAACGCAAAAAATTCCCATTACTGAAAACAACAGCCCTTCGGCGGTGCTGTTTATGCTGATATCCGAGGCGAACCTGAATAGTTTGATAGGCGATATATCGGATGGCGGCGCGGTTTACGTGATCGATAAAAGCGGGCGGATCGTCTTTGATTCCGGCGACGAAAGGTTAGTTCATCTGATAACGGACGAATGGCTTAACGACGCCGAAAACACTTTCCACGCGAAATACGGCGACGGCAAGTATGTCGCTTCCTCGACGTCGTCTTACCATCTGGGCTGGCATTATATTTACATCACACCCGAATCCGCGTACACGCAAAAATTATCAAGTATACAGCTTATTTCCATTATTGTACTCGCCGCGGCTATTCTGCTGGTGCTTTTGCTGGCAGTGATACTGGCCTACACAAATTATACCCCAATAAAGCAAATTATTGAGCAGCTTGACAAGAAGGCGAAACGGAGCGACGGTCATTTCAGAAACGAATTTGAATTCATTAAGTCGTCCATTGACAAGGTCTACAGTGAAAACGACCGGCTTGCCACTTCTTATGAGGATGTATGTCAGCAGACGAAGGTGCTGGTGGAAAATTTTAACGAAAACATGAATTCCCTTAAAAACAGTTTCATTTGCGACTTGATAAGGGGACGAATTTCAGACTCGGAAGCATTGAAGAATCTGTGTGTCTGCTATGAACTCTCTTTTCCGCACGATGGATTCGTGGTTGTGTTATTCCAGATCGATAAAAATGTCGGGGCCAATTCCTATTCGTCTGACGATGAAGGCGTCTCAGACTTTGCAAGCCTGCGTTACTTGATAGTATCCTCACTTGAGGAACAACTCTCTTTTCTCATTACCTGTAACATGGCTGAGATGGAAGACGGGGTTATCGCCTTGCTGATAAACCAAAGGACGCCGCGCTATGAGGGCGATCTTATGTTGGATCTTAAATTGGCGTCCATAAAAGTCCAATCCGTCATATACGCGTACTCAAAGATTTCAATAACAGTAGGCATCGGAAGCGTCCACATCGGCATCATCGGGATTGACGTATCTTATAAGCAAGCCAGGAAGGCGCTTGATTATAAAATTATCCGCGGACGCGGACAAGTCATTACCTATGACGAGATTGCAAATGTCGAAAGCAATGCCGATCAGTATTATTTTTTTTCTTCCAGCAAGGAACTTCAGCTTCTCAATCATTTAAAAGCCGGGGAAATCGATAAGTGCGAGGAAATCCTTCGGCAAAGCTTCAAAACCCAACAGAGTGTAAACATGGATATAAACTACGCGAAACAACTGTTATTCAATCAAATATGTATCGCGTTAAAGGTATTGAACGAAACAGGCATCAAGTATTTGGATATTCCAAATATCGGTGCCAACCCTGTCGATCTCCTGCTCGGCAGCGAGAGCCTCGACGACATTTTCGATAATGTACTGCTGTTGTTCGGCGCTATCTGTGAGTATTTTGAGAATAACCGTATCAGCTATAAAGACCGGCAGAAGAATCAGTTGCTCTTGTATATCGAAGAAAACTATTGCAACCCGGAACTCAGCCAAACGAGCATCGCGGATCATTTTGGTATTACCCCGCAATATCTATCCAAATTTTTCAAACAGTCGGTCGGCCAGAATATGACCGAATATATAAATTGGCGCAGGATAGAGAAGGCGAAACATCTGCTTGCCGAGGACGGGCGTTCGATTTCGGAAATATCCGAAATTGTCGGCTTTGGGGTAGTGCGCACACTCGACAGGGTTTTTAAGCGGTATGAAGGGGTTTCGCCGGGTAAGTACAGGGACTCCGCGCACGGCGGGCAGGATGAAACACATTGAAATGAAAGGTATGTGATTATTTGTGAATGAAATTAAAGGAGTACTGGCGACAGTTAAATACGACAAGGAATATATGGATCGCATGATTACCGCGTTTGCGCCGTCGCCAGTTTATTGTTTTGACCAAAAGGACGAAGAAGGCATTCGTTCGGTATTTGAAAAAGTGGATGTGGCGGTTTTGGATGCGGACTTAAACGACCTGATTCTCAAGGCACCGAACCTGCGCTGGATTCATTGCAATCACGCCGGTCTTACAAAATCCGCGAGGCCAGTTGTTTTTGAACGCGGGATAATCTTGACAGGCGCCGCTGGTCGTTCCGCGCCTTCGCTTTCCGAACACGTGTTTTTCTTTGCTTTGGCGCATATATACGATGCTGTTAGGCTGTTTGAAGCTCAGCGCGAACACAATTGGTCGCGTTTCTCGCGTCAGTTCGCCGCATCGAAAGGACTGTCCAGCAAAACAATCGGCATTATCGGGCTGGGCAATACAGGGCGAGCGGTGGCGCTGCGCGCAAAGGCTTTCCAAATGAGGGTGTTGGGATACGACCGCGCCAATTTCGCCGAAATTCCCGACGGCGTGGACGAATTTTACGCGAAGGAAAAGGGCGACGACATCTCACATCTTTTGAGCGATAGCGATTTTCTCGTTCTGTCTTGTCATCTTTCGGATGAAACATACCATATGATCGGCAAAGCACAGCTCGAAGCCATGAAACCGTCGGCATGTCTTATCAATATCGCGCGAGGTTCGCTTGTCGATGAAAACGCGCTGTATGACGCGTTGAAAAATAACGTGATCGCGAGAGCCGGAAGCGATGTTTTTGAGGAAGAACCATTGCCTGCCTCAAGCCCGTTGTGGGATCTGCCAAACATGTTCATCACGCCGCACGCCACGCCGCGCGTCGCGAGCATACAAGGCAATGCGCTCAGCATACTTATTGAGAACATAGGGCATTACAGAAACAACGAACCAATGAAAAACCGCTTGACAGAGCGAGATGTTTATACTAAATAATATTGGGGGCGGAATATGAAAAAAATAAAGATAATCGACATACAGCCGGATATCGTGGAAGGCTTGATCATGCACCTTCCCGGAAGCGGCACTCCCGTTCGGGAAGACTGGTATGAGTGGGTGTGGGCGAATGTCAGCGCTGACTTTAACACGAATTACATCGGCGGAGGTGTGCTGAAGGGATGGAAACACGCTCCGGTCTTTTCCAAAATGGAGTACTGCGCGGCGCACTCGGCGTCGCGCGTGACAGCTTGCGTCGAAAGCTTATCTGCGGGTGTCTGCGCCGTGTCTGCGGGAAAGAAATCGCCACCATCTGTGAAATACTCGTCGGCAATCGCATGGTTAGCCGCCGTGATACCTCCATAAATCGCGCCGAGAAGGGAGTTCCCGCCGTGGTACTGGCAACAGCATTCCCCGGCGGCATATAAGCCCGGCAATATAGTTCGGTGCTGCTCGTCAACCTGAATCCCGCCCATAAAGTAATGGGCGCCGGGTGCGACGGGTATCGGTTCCCGGCGCGGGTCAAGCCGCAGATAGGTCAGGCAATCGTCAAGAGTGTCCGATAACCGCGTCCCGAAAACCTCGTCCGGCAGACCCGTCATATCCAAATACACCTGAAAGTACCACCGTTTACCGTTTCGCGGGACAAATAATCGCCCGCCCTCTCCGCGTGCCGCTTCACTGATGAGAAGCCGCTTTCCCGCAACACTCGCGGTCGTTGGGTGGTATTGAACAAACTCCCCGTTTGCGAGCGGAACGCCCATTTGCAATAACGCCGCCGTTACCGCGCCGCTGTTGTCCAAGGAACCTGTTGTGCCGCCGAAAAGCCCGTGCATACCGCCGCTGGTGATAATCACGCTGCCACGCAAATAAAGCGTTTCGCCGGAATAATTATCGCGGACGGCGCAACCTGTGCAACCATTGCCGCCGCACAATAGTCCCGCGAAACTATGCCGATCGTAGCGCGCAATCAATCCTCGCGCCTCATATTTACGGGCCTCCTGTATGACCGCGCTCATAATCTGTTTGCCCGTTCCGCTTTGAGCAAAAGCCGTCCTCTGTATCTTTTGTCCGCCAAAACAGCGCAATTCAGGCTCACCGTCACGCCGCATATTGAAAAGCGCGCCGAGGCCCAGAAGACGGCGAACAATGCCGGGAGCTGCTTCCGTCAAGCCCTTTACGGCATTGGGGTCGGCAAGATAACGCCCGGCCGCCATTGTGTCGTGATAATGATTTGAAATACTGTCGTTATCGCCCAAAGCGGCGTTGATCCCGCCTTCCGCCATAACGGATTGCGCCCGTTCGCTCGGCCTCATAGACGCGAGCGTGACTTCCGCGCCGCTCTCCGCCGCCGTGAGCGCGGCAAAAAGTCCGGCAAGCCCCGCGCCGACGACAACTACACGCCCGTTCACAATAGCCACCCGACATAATAAAAAACCACCGCGCCTGTACAGAAAAGCAACAGTACGGACAAAATAAGATACAAATCAACCCGACGTTCTTTGTGCTTCAACACACCGAGGGAAATGAGCAGCGGACGTATGTTGGCAAAAATGTGCGTAAACAGCGCGGCGACGAGAAGAAGCTGCGCGGTCAGCCGCAGCGTAGTGAACTCAAACAATATGTAATGTTCGCCTACAGCGCCGCCGAACAGTCCGATATGAAAAAAAGCAAGTACGAGGATGCACACTCCGCTGATCCGGCGCGTCCAAAACAGCGCGTTCTGCCTGAGATACCACCTGCCGGACGCCCCTCCGCTACGTATTGCCCGCGCTGTCAAAATTACTCCAAATACGTGTGGATAAAAATCAGACCGGCGCCAACCCACGCGAGAGGCTTGCCCGCCTCATTGTCGACGCCAAGCAGCATGAAGCCGCCCATGACGCCGTGTATCAGAAAAACAACTATTTTTCGTCGCGCCGGTTATCGCGTCAACAAGCGACGGCGGAGAATGCAATAAAGCGCCGAATGCGGCTATCGCCGCCATAGTGACTATCAGCAAAATCGCTTTGCGTCTCATGCGCTTCCTCCTTGCTTTGCGTGAGCGGTTGCGGCCGCCACAGGTTCTTTTTATCTGGTTACTTTTAATCCCGTCGTTTTTTCAGAGGGTTCCGTTTGTTGGGGTTTTCAGGAAACCATCCTTTCCGAACCCTTTCTCTTTGCTTGAAAAGCTCAATAATGCCCCACAGCCTATAAGTATCCCGTCAAACCGCATTCTCAACCTCCGCATTCTGGCGACGGACAATCTCGCGGACGCGCTACACCACCTGATATCCCGTGTCGTTGATGGCTTTGGTAATTTGCTCCGCGCTCACCGAGGCGGCGTCGTATTCTACCGTCGCTTCCTTTTTGCGTTTGCTGGCCTTGACTTTTTTGATTCCCGGCAATTTACGCACTGCGTCCTGTATGGCGATTTCACAGTGCCCGCAGGACATACCCTCGACTTTAAGAATCAGCTTTTCCATATCAATAACCTCCATTTTCTCTAATTGACGCGCATTGCCCGCATCGCGTTCAGTATGGCGATAACAGCAACGCCCACGTCGCCGAACACCGCCGCCCACATATTAGCGATACCAAGCGCGCCCAGCAGCAGGACAATCGCCTTCACGCCGATGGCAAACACCACGTTTTGAATGACAATTCGGCGTGTTTTTTTCGCGATACGGATCGCGGTTATGAGTTTTGACGGCTCGTCGGTCATCAGCACCGCGTCGGCGGCTTCAATCGCCGCGTCTGAACCGACGCCGCCCATCGCCACGCCAACATCGCTGACGGCAAGCACAGGCGCGTCGTTTATTCCGTCGCCCATGAATACAACGCAGTTCTTGCCGGGCACACCGCGCTTAATGGCCTCAAGACGCTCCGCTTTCTGCTCCGGCAAAAGCCCGGCATAAACCTCGTCAACGCCAAGCGCGGCGGCGGTCTTTTCCGCATTCGCCTTGCTGTCGCCTGTAAGAATAACCGTTTTTTTCACGCCGAGGGCTTTTAGTCCGGCGACTGCGCTTACAGCATCCGGTTTGAGGGAATCCGCGATCATGAGGCCGCCCGCATAAATGCCATCAACCGCAATATGTACGGCTGTTCCTTTCAAATCGGCGGTGGTGAAACCAATATTATTTTCTTCCATCAGCCTGACATTTCCGGCCAATACGATTTTTCCGTCAATATTGGCCCGCACGCCCGAGCCGGGAACCTCGGTTACATCCCCAATGCGATTTTGAATGACAGGCTTGCCATATTCCTCAACGATTGACACAGCGATGGGATGGGTGGACGCGCTTTCCGCATATGCGGCACATTCGAGCAGTTCCCGCGCGCTAAAATCACCGGACGGTACGATGCGCTTCACGGAAAAGACGCCTTTTGTCAGCGTTCCGGTCTTGTCGAACACCACGGTATCTGTTTTCGCAAGCGATTCCAGATACGCGCCGCCCTTAACCAATATCCCATTTTTGGACGCGCCACCGATACCGCCGAAGAAACTGAGCGGCACGGAGATCACCAACGCGCACGGGCAGGAAACAACGAGAAATACGAGCGCGCGCCCAAACCAGTCGGCCCACATACCATCCGCAAACATTGGAGGCAGCACAGCCAGCGCAATCGCGCCGAACACCACGGCGGGCGTATAGTAGCGTGAAAACTTCGTGATAAAATTCTCGCTTGGCGCTTTTCTCGCCGCCGCGTCGCGCGTGAGGTCAAGTATCTTTGAAACAGCGGATTCCCCATACGCTTTTGTAACCTTGATCGTCAACAGTCCGCTTTTGTTAACGAAGCCGGAGAGCGCTTCGTTTCCCGCCGCGGCGTCGCGGGGCAGGGATTCGCCCGTAAGCGCGGAGGTATCGAACGCCGACACGCCGGAAACCACGATTCCGTCGAGAGGAACGCTTTCACCGGGTTTCACCACAATCGTTTCGCCGACAGCCACTTCTTCCGGCGCGACGGTTAATAACCTTTCTTCGCTTTTCAGTGTGGCGCTATCCGGGCGAATGTCCATAAGCGCGGAGATCGAACGGCGAGAATGCCCCACCGCAAAATGCTCAAATGCTTCGCCGATTTGATAAAACAGCATCACGGCGATGCCCTCTGGGTACTCTCCGATGGCAAACGCGCCAATTGTCGCAATACTCATTAAAAAGCACTCATCGAACGCGCCGCCTTTTAGAATCCCTTTCACGGCGCGCACCAGTACCTCGCCACCGATTAACAGGTACGCAACGAGAAACAGCGCAAGTTTGTGAAACTGCGGCAGCTTTACAATCAAGCCCGCAGCAAACAAGATTGCGCCCACGCTTATAGCGGCGGTTTGCATACGCTTACGCCGAATCTCACCCTTGTCCTCCGCGTCGGCGGGCGGATTATATGACACGGTTACACCGGCGTATTCAGATTGTATCGCTTCGCGGGCTTTCCGCAGGACGACGGGCAGACGGTTTGCGTCCGACGCCTCGATCATAACTGTACCTGTTTCGGCATTTTGCGACGCGCTTATGACGCCCGGCATGGTAAGGAGAAACTCCTCAATGCCGTGCTAGCGTCAATCCGCGCATGTTTAATACACCCGCTTTTCGCCGGAGATAGCGGTTTCAACCTCCGCAAAGGAAATATCAGGCTCGTACTGCTTGACAATGCGCGTACTCTCAGTAAGTATGGCCGACAATTTTTCCACGCTGTCAACCGAAAGAGAAAGCCTTGCCGTCGTGAACTCAATCACGGCGTCGACGACGCCCTCCAGCTTGCGGATACGCTTTTCCATTTTCTCGGCGCACATGGGGCAGCAAAGCCCGCTGAGTATGTACTCCCTTTTTAGTGCGGCTTCCATCGCGCGTTACATCTCCCTGGTCACAATATCCTCGTCAATTTCGGACGCGATCGACGAAACCGAATGAAGCATTTCCTGCTCGTCGCCGTCGAATGTGACGGTAAGTTTAGTAGCTTCATAATCGATTTTTGCCGCCGTCACACCTGGGAGGGAGGCAGTCTCGCGTTCAATTGCCGCCGCGCAGTTTTCACAGCACAGGTTTTCGAGCAAATAGATTTTTGTGATTGACATTACAAATTCCCCTTTTCATTCTTTTTCTTCGCTTATGTGAAGCAGGCTTTGATAGAAAATGTTGCTGACATGCTCGTCGCTCAACGAGTAATAGACGATTTTGCCCTCTCTGCGGTACTTTACGAGCTGCGTTTGGCGCAGGACTTTCAAGTGGTGGGATATGGCGGGCTGCGTCATATCCATCAGCGCCGCGATGTCACACACGCACATTTCGTCAAGCAGCAGGGCGTTGATGATTTTCAGGCGGCTCGGGTCGCCGCACACCTTGAATAGTTCCGCCGCTTTTTGAAGCTGCCCGTCGTCCGATATTCCGCCGCGAACCCTTCGCACAACATCCTCATGAATGACACTACAGTTGCAAACCGCGTCATCATCCCTATCAACTATGGTTGATCGCATCTGAAATCCCCCAATACAAGTTTACATATAAGCATGTGTTTATATTATAGTGCGCGAGTTACCCGTTGTCAATGATTATCGGCCGATAATTTCCGTGTATTGAGTCGTGAAGTCTTTTACTGCGCTATAGCTTTGGCTCTCCATCAGTCGATAAACCGCAACCAATAAACTTTGTTGAAAAACTACCTTGACAAAACGTGTCTTTAGACAGAATGGTGTCATATCCGCTCCAATATATACTCCTGCTATCTTTTTTAGCTGTTATGGCTGGGGCTGAAGGTTGGGCGGAAATTGCGGGCTTTTCCGAAGTATACAAGCCGAAACTCAATGGCATATTTATGATGAAGTAGTATTATTCTTCACAGATGATACGCTTGAAAGCGATAGGTTGGGATCTAATCAGAGAGCTTACTGTTTTGTTGAGCATTCTTGATGAAGAGGTACTTGCCGATGCACTGTTTAAATCAGTGATTAAGACAAAAAAGTAAAACAACTTTTTTCGACAAAACTT
>JAISZF010000120.1 GCA_031269415.1 Clostridiales bacterium | reverse complement strand
TCATCGCGCCGCCTAAAGAGACGACTATTTCTTCCCCAATCCCTTAAGATACCTCACCTCCGCCCCGGTAAGTTCCCGTGAATCGCCCCTGGGCAGGTCGCCAAGGTACAGCCTGCCCGTGGCGACGCGTTTCAAAAAGATAACCGGATGCCCGATTGCCTCGCACATTTTTCTGACCTGCCGGTTGCGGCCTTCATGGATGGTTATCTTCACGCTGACATTCTCGCCGAATGATTTTACGATATGTATCCCGGCGGGCGCGGTGACGTAGTCCTCGATCCGCAGGCCCTTTCGGAAGCGTTCCATCTCCTCCGGATCGGGGACGCCCTTTATCCGAGCTATATAGGTCTTTTCAACCTGCCGGCTGGGATGCGTCAGCGCCTGAGTCAGTTCGCCGTCGTTGGTCAGAAGCAGCAGCCCGGAGGTATCGAAGTCCAGCCGTCCCACGGGGTATAGACGGGTATTGTATCGAGTGACCAGATCCATAACCGTGGGCCGGTTGAATTGATCGCGCGCGGAGGTTATATAGCCTTCCGGCTTATGAAGCATAATATAGATATGTTTTACCGCGGAAACAGGCTTGCCGTCCACGGTAATCTTATCAGATCCGCTGACTTTCACGCCTAAAACGGCCGCCGTCTGTCCGTTGACGGCCACGCGGCCCGACAGAATGAGTTCCTCAGCCTTGCGGCGCGAGCATACGCCCGAAGCCGCAAGGACTTTCTGCAAACGTTCCTCCATATTCTCTCTCTTCCCTATCAGAATTCAGGCAGTATAACCTTTATGTCCGCACGTGTCGAAAGCCATATCGCGCAGTTAAGCAGTTTTTCCAGCGAGGTTTTAAGATCGTGCCTTGAAGCGTCGGACGCCGCTTTCAAGGGTATCTTGGTCAATAACTTCCCGTTTATAATAACCTCAGCCTCGCCCAGCACTTCTCCGGCCTGAACCGGCGCTAAAACCTCTTCGGGCAGATGCTCCGCCACCACGATATCGTCCTCATCCGAACGCAGCGGCAAGGTCAGTTCCTCGCCGAACACGCAGGCCACCTCGCCGGCGCGCGAGCGCCCGACGGGCACGCTTCCCGCTTCCCGCCCAGCTTGAATAATGTTACGGTACTTAAAATTAGAGAAGCCGTAATCCAAGAGCGCCTTGGTATCTATCCATTTACATTGTTTACCGGTGTTACCCCAACCACTGGCAAGCACGACGGAGATCAGCTCCATGTCGCCGCGCTGAGCCGCGCCCACAAAACAGTGACCCGCCTTGCCGGTAAAACCGGTCTTAACCCCGTTGGCTCCCTTATATTCAGAAAGCAGCCTGTTTTTATTATTAAACGAGTATGAGCGCTTATCGCTGGAGAATGATTTTTCCTTTGTATTGATCAGTTTCACAAACTCAGGGTTGGCCAAGGCGTACCGCGTTATTAAAGCCATGTCATACGCGGTGGAATGGTGATCTCCCTTATCCAGGCCGTTCGGCGTTTCAAACACGGTGTCCATCGCGCCGATCGTTTTCGCCTTTTCCGTCATCAGAGCGCAGAAGCCCTCCACCGTTCCGCCTATATGCTCGGCTATGGCTACGGCGGCGTCGTTCTGCGATTCCAGCATCAAGGCGTACATCAGATCGGACAGCTTTATCTTTTCTCCCGTTGAAAGCCCCATCTTAACCGGAGGCGCGACCGCCGCGCGCTTGGACGCCACGCAGGTTTCATCCAGCCTTCCGCTTTCCAGAGCCAGAACCGCCGTCATGATCTTGGTAGTACTGGCCATTGCCATAGGCGCGCGCTCGTTTTTCCCCCACAGCACCCTGCCTGTCCGATAATCCATAAGCACGGCGCCCAGGGCTTTAACAGCGGGCTCCTTAATTTGATCGGGCCGCGCGGTTTCGGCGTATGCCGGTCGAACCGGAGCGGCCGCGATCAGCAGCGATAAAAAAACAACTGAAAGTCTTTTCATTTTCCTACCCCTTTGAGATTTAAGCGTTAGCGTTATACGTATTTTGTGCTAATTTCGCCTTTTTATCCCATAAGCCGGAAAATTATCCGTCTTGCGCGCCTTCGGTTTTCGGCAGTTGTTCAATGCTTTCCAGCCCGAAATACCTCAGGAAATCTTCGGAAGTGCCGAACAGAATCGGCTTGCCCGGCGCTTCCAGACGCCCCTTTTCCGATATTAAATTATACTCCATCAGCTTATTCACCGCGTGATCCGCGTTCACACCGCGGATTTCCTCGATTTGAGCCTTTGTGACCGGCTGTTTGTAAGCGATAATCGACAGGGTTTCCATCAGGGTCTGCGTCAGGAGTTTGCGCCGGGGCGTCTGGATGAGCCTGCGTATATGCTCGTAATAGACGGAGTTTGTGGATAACTGATACGCGTCGTTGACGCGTATCAGGCCAAAACCCCGGCGCTCCTCCTCGTAGGAACGCGCCATGTTTTCCAGCAATATCCGCGTATCCGCCGCTGGAAGCCCCATAGCCATGCTCAGTATGGAAACCGGTACCGCCTCCCCGGAAGCGAACAGCATAGCCTCCAGAATCTTTTCATTGTCAGTCATAGCACACCCTGTCAACCACGATAACAGCGTTAAACCGGCTGTCCAACGAACTCACTATGTCAGTCGCCCGCCTTTTAATCTCCTTATCGGACATTTTCACGTCAAACGGGGCGCATATGTCGAAGATCAGGTTGGTATGCGTAACGCCGATAACCATGCGGAAATCGTGAATGGTTATCCTGCTGTCCATAGCACTCAGCGCCGCCGCCACTTTCCCGCGTGTTTCCTTCATTATGGGGTCATTGACGTCAACCGGATCCATATGAATCAGCGCGATACTCGCCAGTTCTTCCTGAAGTTCCCGCTCAATACAGTCTATGGCTTCGTGCGCAGCCCTGAAACCGGCGTTTTCGTCCACCTCCGCGTGCATCATGATTATACGCCGGCCAGGCCCGTAGTCATGCACGTTCAGATCGTGGATCGCGAGGACTTCTGGATGAGCCAGGGCCACATCTTTCACACGTCTCAAAATTTCAGGGTCCGGCAGCCTGCCCAGCAGGAAGTCCACCATTTCCTTTAAAGATTTCAGCCCGCCGTAGATTATGAACGCCGCCACAAGCAAGCCGCACCAACCGTCCGCCGGGAAGCCCGTCAGCATTGTGATCGGGAACGAAAGCAACACCGCGCCCGTGGCGGCCGCGTCGGCCAAACTGTCCGAGAATACCGCGCGCATGGCCGGGGAATCAATGGCCTTGCCTATTTTGAGATTATAAACCGCCATATAACATTTAACCGCCACGGAAACGAATAGCACGATAAATGTAACCGCGCCGGCGTCGACAGGCTTGGGGTTCAGGATTTCACCCAGCGACGAGCGGAAGATCTCCGCGCCCATCAGTAATATACTGACCGCGACCAGCAGCCCCGCGATATACTCCATGCGCCCGTGCCCATACGGATGCTCGCCGTCCGGTTTCCTCCGCGCCATTGAAAAACTGACCAGCATTATAATAGAAGACGCCGCGTCGGACAGATTGTTTAATCCGTCCGCCGTAATGGCTACCGAGCCGGACGCGGCCCCTGTCAACAGTTTACCGATAACCAGCATTATATTTAACGCGATACCCGTTATGCCGCATATTACACCGTAGAGATGACGGATACGCTGATCCTCCTTGTTTGGTTCAGCCTTAATAAAGATCTCCGCCAGCAGCTTAATCATATAATCACCCCAAAATCTATTCCATTATATGGTTACGCGTTTCCGATGTCAATCTTGCGGCGGATGGCGGCCATCTTGAACTTATTTTTAGGATATGATATTATCCGCGGAGAAAGTACGAAAGAGGTTGGCTTATGAGAGGCTTAACGCTTATCAATTATATCCTCGCGCTTCCGGGGATCGCCTTTGCCGCTCCGCTTAATAATAGCCGAATATCGAGAGCCGTCATTTTCATCCACAAACGGCCCGGTCAGTATATATAAATCA
>JAISZF010000119.1 GCA_031269415.1 Clostridiales bacterium | reverse complement strand
TCCGGGCCTATTACACCGGATCCCGTTCCGTCTAAAACACCGGTTCCACCGCTCAGGGCTGAATTGAGAGATTGGGCCAGGGCTTCATATTTTCCCGCGTCCACCTTACTCATTGAATACAAAACAACAAAAAATACCATCAGAAGGGTAATGAAATCCGCGTAAGAAATCAGCCAGCGTTCGGCATTCTCAGGCGGTTCCGGTTCTTCATGGATCACGCGCTTTCACCGCCTTCAGCCGCTTCAAACTGTTTGAGCGTTTTCGGGTCTAAAAATACCTTCAATTTTTGGACCATAACTTGAGGGTTATCGCCTGAGGTTATTGAAAGTACAGCCTCCATAATCATCATTTTCTCTTTCATTTCAGCCGCGTCAAGGGCTTTCAGCTTGCCGCCGAAGGGCAGCCACAGGATGTTGGCCGTGCCTATGCCGTACATGGTCGCCAGGAACGCGGTAGCGATTTGATGGCCCAGTTCTCCAGCGTTGTCCAGATTAGAGAGTACATGCACCAGGCCCATTACCGTGCCTAATATGCCCATGGTTGGCGCGTATCCGCCCGCGGACTCAAATATCTGTATTTGAGATTTATGCCGTTTGCTGATCTGCTCTATCTGCGTTTCCATGATGGATTTAATCAGTTCGGGATTCGTGCCGTCTACCGCCAGCGATATCCCGTTTCTAATAAACGGATCCACGCCTTCCGCGTTCATATCGCTTTCGAGGGCCAGCAGGCCTTCTTTACGGGCTTTTATGGATAATTCGTTGAAGTATTTAATCAGATCGATCAGGTTCGTTTTACGGCTGCCCATGGCAATGACGATCAATTTACCCGTATTCTTTAAGATATCAAGCGGTATGGTGACGCCTGTTGCGCCTATCGTGCCGCCGACAACGATCATGGCGGCTGTCGGGCTTAACAAGCCCTCGACATGCCCGCCGTCGAGTATAAAAGCTACAATCAAAGCGGCTAAAGAAAATATTAGAAAAATAATTGTCACAGAGAGGCCTCATTTCGTTATGGGAGTAAATTACTGGCCGATATATAGACTTATTTTGTCTTTTTACATGAAATTTGATACACTATAAGAAAATTCAATTGGGGTTAGTTATGGATATAAATTATTTTTCGCCCGCGGCCGCCGCATATCCTGATCACGACCCCGGAATCGCTCTATATCCTGCTGACCAGCCGATCCGGCAAAGCCATGCTTAAGACGGCGCGGGCAGTTATCGTGGACGAACTGCACGCCATTATCAATTCCAAGCGCGGGGCGCATTTGACATTGTCCTTGGCAAGGCTGGATATGCTGTGCGCCGCGCAGCTTCAGCGGATCGGCCTCTCGGCCACCATAACTCCGCTGGATACCGCCGCGGATTGGTTCTCGCCGGACGATACCGTGATTGTCGCGCCCGAAATGAAGAAGGATATACGCATTGAAATAATCAGCCGCTGAAGGATGAAAACGCTCCGCCGCACGGTTCGGTTTGGCCGGAGATCGGCAGGGCGGTTTTTGAACATCGCGAAGGGGCGCGCAGCGTGCTCGCCTTCGTGGAAGGCCGCGTTCAGGCCGAAAAGCTGGCTTATCACGTGAATCAGCTCGCGGGGGAGGGCTTTGCCGCCGTTCATCATGGGAGCGTTTCCAAGGAGCGCAGGGCCGAAGCCGAAAACGCCTTGCGTGCCGGAAAACTGCGGCTGCTATGCGCTACGTCCTCTATGGAACTGGGTATAGACGTCGGTGAAATAGATCTCGTTATTCAAGTAGGGTTCCCCAACACCATATCGGCGATGCTTCAGAGACTTGGCCGGTCGGGCCATACGGACGTACAAGCGTTATGCGCGTATTTCCGCGAACGCCGCTTGAGGGGGTATACTGCGCGATGATGGCCAAACTGGCTCTGGAGGGCAGGATGGAACGCTGCCGCCCGCCGCGCGGATGCTGGGATGTGCTGGCTCAACATATGGTTTCCATGGCGGCGACTGAGGCGTTTGACGTTGACGATATCCTATCGCTCACCGCCCGCGCTTATCCGTTCGCCGGCGTTGAGGCTGAAACGGTTCGCGGCTTGCTGCGAATGCTCGCGGGCGATTTCGAACACAATCGGGATATTCCGGTTAGGCCGCGTCTGCTGTATGACCATGTCAACGAACGGGTCGAAGGGGATAACTACAGCCGTATGCTGGCGCTGAACGCCGGCGGTTCTATACCGGATAAGGGGCCGTTTGCCGCTAAAACGGAAGCGGGCGTCAGGCTGGGTGAATTGGACGAGGAGTTCGTGTTTGAGGCCCGCGTTGGCGATAGATTCCTGCTGGTGGCGTTCGCCTGGAAGATATTGAGTATTTCAAGGGATACGGTCACTGTCGCGCCGTCTTCGGTGAGCGGCGTATCGCGGCGTATCGCCGCCGTTCTGGAAAGGGGACGGGTTTGGCCGCGCGATAGAAACAGGCGTGGCTTTCGGGGCTATGATGAGCGGTTTCCAGGCAGCCTGGGAAAACGGCAGGCTGCCGGAAGTTTTGGGTAATCTGCGTATGGATAAGCCGTCCGCCAAAAGCGCGGCGCGATTGCTGGATAAGCAGCTTAAACTCATGGGATGCCTGCCGTCGGACAAATTGATTATTCTGGAATATTTCTCCAATGAAACGGGCGCGCGGCAGCTTATGATCCATTCAGTTTTCGGCAGGCCGGTTAACGCGCCGCTGGCTTTGCTTACACGGGAGATTGTGAGAAGCCTGACAGGATTCGATGTGAGTGTTTATGAGGACGACGACGGATTCCCTGCTGTTCGGGCTGGGAGAGAGAAATCTGCCGGAGAACGCGCTTTCGCGCATAGATCCGCAAACGGCGGAAACGTTGCTGGGCGGGATTCTGCCCGGAACCGCGCTGTTTAACATGGTGTTTCGCTACAACGCCGGAAGGGCGCTGATGATGGGCGCTCGCGGCAAAGGCCGTCAGCCGCTCTGGGTGCAGCGGCTAAAGGGCGCCGAGTTGCTTGAGCTTGCGGCGAGCCACGCTGATCATCCGTTAATCGTTGAGACCACGCGTGAATGCATGGAGGATTATTGGGACTTAGAGGGCTTAAGAACGGTGCTTTCTGGCATTCGCGAAGGCCGTATAAGGGTAGTCGAGCGGGAAACGGCGACGCCTTCGCCTATGTCGCTTCAACTGCGGCGGGCGGTTGAAGCCGATCAAATGTATAATTACAACCCGACCCCGTCAAATGTGACCGATTCCGTGTATAACGCGGCAAAAGCGCTGGGAAGCGAGTTGCTGAAGCCGGGGGAGACCGAGCTGGCGCGCGCCTCCGACCGGGCGCGGAAGGTCGAAACAGATATAATCCCGGTCTGCTGGACAACCTCCTGGCTTCCTGAGAATTTTACTGGCATATCAAGCTTCGAGCCGGAATATACGCGCGGCGCCTTGGAGGCGTTTGTAAAAGTTTATGAGGATCGCCGTATCTTGAGCCAGTTGAACCGGGTGACTTTAAAGACATACCCGCCGGAAGCGGCCGTAATCCTCGCGGAGACGGGTTTTACAAAATCCATGAACGACTATGTGCTTTACAGGCAGTATTAGGGGGATTATATGTTCATCGCTGATTTCCATATTCATTCTAGGTATTCCCGCGCTACCAGCAAAGAGTTAACGCCTGAAAGCCTGGCCTTATGGGGGAAACGCAAAGGGCTGGGGCTGATTGGTACGGGCGATTTTACACACGCCGCGTGGCGCACGGAATTGTCCGAAAAATTGACGCAGGCCGAAGAGGGGCTATACAGGCTGAAAGACGCGCCGAATAATGAAACGCGCTTTATCCTAACGGGTGAGATCAGTTCTATTTACAAAAAGAACGGCAAGACCAGAAAGGTCCATAACCTGATTATACTGCCCGGCCTTGAAGCCGCCGACAGGCTCTCAAAGAAATTGGAAGCTATCGGGAACTTGCATTCAGACGGGCGGCCTATCCTAGGGCTGGACAGCCGTGATCTGCTTGAAATTACGCTTGATGCCTGCCCGGACGCCATATTCATCCCCGCGCATATCTGGACGCCGCATTTCTCCCTGTTCGGGGCATATTCCGGTTTCGACGCCATAGAGGAGTGCTTTGAGGATCTGACAGGTTATATACACGCGCTTGAAACAGGGTTATCGTCGGATATCCCCATGAACGGCAGACTTTCCGCGCTGGATAAGTATGTGCTGGTCTCCAACTCCGACGCCCATTCGCTCGCTAACCTGGCGCGAGAGGCCAATCTGCTGGATACCGACATGTCATACCCGGCCATAAAAGCGGCGCTGTCCGGCGGGGAGGGATTTTACGGCACTCTGGAATTCTTCCCGGAACAGGGAAAATACCATTTTGACGGGCACAGAAATTGCGACGTGCGTCAGCACCCGTCCGTTACCGCCGAGACAGGCGGTGTGTGTCCCGTATGCGGCAAACAGGTGACGGTCGGCGTGCTGAACCGTGTGGAACAGTTGGCGGATCGCGAGGCCATAATCAACCGCCGTTACGAATATCTCGCTCCGCTGACAGACGTAATTCACGCGTCTACCGGACACAGTTCGGTCTCAAAGGGCGGTCAGGCTGTCTATAACAGCATGTTGGAGCGTATCGGGCCCGAACTTGATATTTTACGCGTCGCGCCTTTGGAGGATATAAAGCGTTTCGGCGGGGTGTTAATGGCCGAGGGCATACGGCGTTTAAGGGCGGGGGAGGTAACGCTGGACGCCGGCTATGACGGGGAATACGGCAGGGTTCATATTCTGGACGAATCCGAGATCAGCGCGTTATCGGGACAAATCAGTCTGCTTCCCGTTGAGGATTTTTCAGTGAAGGTTAAAAGAAGAACAGCGCATCAATCAGAAGTTAAGCCGAAAGCCAAGAAAGAAAAATCCGCCGGGACCAAAACGCCTTCGCGGACGGCGGATCTATTCAATCCGGAACAACAACGCGCCGTAGAAAGCGCGCGTCGGGCCGTCATAGTAACAGCCGGCCCGGGCACGGGCAAGACCAAGACACTGGCCGGGCACGCCGAGTTTTTAATAAAACGGATGGGCGTGCCGCCGGAGGAGATAGCGGCTGTAACGTTCACGAACAAAGCCGCCCGCGAGTTGAGCGAACGGCTGAACCAGCCGCGAATGACCGTCGGGACATTCCATTCGATTGCTTTGCGGGAGATTCGGTCGTCTATGGAGGTTATCCTGTTGGACGAGGCCGCCGCCGCGGTTGCGCTGGAGGACGCGTTGAAGGAGTCGGGCGCGGAAATAAGCGCAGCTGAAGCTCGCCGTGAGATATCCCTGATAAAGAACGGCGCGAAAACCGCCGAATCGGCGGGGGAGACGATAAACGCGGTCTTAAACGCGTATAACGCCAAACTGGATTCTTATAACGCCCTGGACTTTGACGGCATACTGCTCGCAGCGCTCGATCTGCCCCCGATAAAGGCGGATTATCTGCTCGTGGACGAATTTCAGGACATAAACCCCGTTCAGTACAAACTTATCCAACATTGGTCGGCAAAACACCTGTTTGTTATCGGTGATCAACAGCAGAGCATATACGGTTTCAGAGGCTCGGATCCCGCGAGCGCCGCCTGGCTCAAACGAGACTTTCCGGACGCGGAGAACGTGTTTTTGAGACTCAACTACCGTTCCGTTCCCGCCGTGGTGTCCTGCGCCAACTGGCTGCTGACCCAGCGAAGCGGGCTGGAACCGGTTAAAAACGATGGGACGGGTATACGACTCTCGTATTTCGACAGCCCGTTCGCGGAAGCGGTATTTATCGCCAAGGAAATAAACAGGATGGTGGGCGGCGTAGATATGCCGCAAAGCAGGGCGGACGAGAACGCCCGCGCGTTTTCGGATATCGCGGTGCTTTACCGGACGCACAGGCAGGCGGATTTGATAGGGGACTGCCTCACCAAAGAGGGCATACCCTTTAAGGTTACTGGCCGCGACAGATTTCTCACAGCCCCCATGCCCGCGAAGGCGCTGGCGTTTTTTCAGTACATAATGAATCCCAATAACGCCGCCGCGAAGCTGACATGCCTGTCTGTAACGGACGAAACCCGGCTGACGGAGCTTACGGAAAAATACCGTCCGCTGCTGGACTCTGAGCCGCCCGATCGCCTGCTGTCGGAATGGCTTACAGACGTATCCTTTGAAACAGATCCCCAAATGGACAGACTTATCGGCATGGCTCTCACTCACTCTAACTTAAGGGAGCTTTTGAACGCCGTTCTGCTTGGGGCGGAGGGGGATATCTCGCGCGTCAACGGAAGGGCCTTTTCCAGCGGAACGGTTACGCTGTCCACGCTTCACGCGTCAAAGGGATTAGAGTATCCCGTAGTCTTTGTGTGCGGAGCGGTAAACGGGCTGATTCCGTCGAAAAACAGCGCGGACATAAATGAGGAGAAACGGCTGTTGTACGTAGGTGTGACGCGCGCGCGGGAAGAGCTGATTATAACGGCGGGAGGAGAGACGTCGCGATTTCTGAAAGGCATCCAGAATGAAAAATTTGTAAAGGATATGAAAATCGGCAAGAAAGCCGATATTTATGTGCAGTCGAGTTTGTTGTGAAAAAACAATACCCGCGCGATACCGCGCGGGTTTAATTGTAAGCGATACTGCCGACGATTTCGTCAAGAACGCGCTGATGTTCAGCGTTTGGGCCGCCGACCCGCGGGTCTAACTCGCCGTCGCCAAATTGAGAATACAGCTTTTCCACCGCGTTTTCAAAATCGTTACTGAAATTGGGTCTGAATAGTTACAACTTTTGCCCGCAAGCGCTTCCGGCGCTTCCACCGTATAAAGGCGCGCCATATCTTGAAAAAGCCTTAGCCCTGGCCCAACCCCACAGTGCGGCGCGCGTTCGCCCGCGCCCAGCGCCTCTGTGTGCACCTTATCCACGGCTTTCCACAGCTCGTGCAGAGGGTGCCGCGCCGGCCCCCAAACATCTGTCATATACAGCGCGCGCACATCGCCACGGCCTTTAAACGCCACATCCTCCGGCTCGTACCAGGCGATGCCCTCCATGTTGGATTGGCCACCCAATATCCATACGTCTCCCACGTAGATATCCGTGAACACCTTGTCGTCCACCGTGACTGTATACGGTCCTCCCACGGGGATACCGGCGAGCCGGTAATGATTGTCAGCCGATTCAACCAAGACCGGCCGCGATTCGTCCACCCCGACGCTTGCGTAGGACGCCGATTGGATGGGACGTTCGCTTTTCAGATAGATTTCGCAGACGTCTTCCTTACCGCGCTGCATGACCATACCGTTTTGCATACCGATCACAGAATTCTCTCCTTATTCTATCAAATCGACAAAAAAATAACCCGCAATCAACAAAATTACGGGTTAAAAAACACGGAGACGGTGGGATTCGAACCCACGGACAGGCTCATCACCCGCCAAACGATTTCGAGTCGTTCTCGTTATGACCGCTTCGATACGTCTCCAAAGACATCCCTCAGCTCCAACAAAATTATTATACCAGCTTAATTCGATAAATCAAGCATAAATTATTATGATAATATGTACTTGCTGTATTTTAATAAACGTCGGCGGAATAATAAACCAAAGAGGTAATTAAAATGGACATCAGCGTATTTGAGGTAGCCGGGCCGGTAATGATCGGCCCATCCAGTTCTCATACCGCGGGGGCGGCCCGATTGGCGCGCATTGCCGCGCGGATAGCGGCGGAGCCGTTTCATCATGTGTCGTTTGGCCTTCACGGCTCATTCGCGAGGACATATAAGGGCCACGGCACAGACCGCGCGCTTTTGGCGGGCGCGCTGGGCATGCGCGAGGACGACGAGCGTCTGGCAGACTCGTTCGACATTGCCGCCGAACGCGGAGTCGGCTATGATTTTCATGAAATGGATTTGGATGGATTTCATGAGAATTCGGTTGAAATGGTTTTTGCGCTTGACTCAGGCAAACCGTTCTCCGTAACGGGTTCCTCGCTGGGCGGCGGGCGGATCGCTGTCAAACGGATAAATGGTTTTAATCTTGACTTTACCGCGCATGTGCCGACCTTAGTGATTGAACAGCGCGACGAAAAGGGCGTAATCAGTGAGATCACCGGCGTTCTCGCGAATCACGGCATCAATATAGGAACGATGCGCGTCAGCCGAACGGCAAAGGGAGAGACCGCCTGCTGTGTTATTGAGTTGGACGCGGAAGTATCGGAAGATATTGTAGCGCGGATCAAGGGATTGAATCATGTCATTACAGCCATAGCTGTCCATCCGGAGGCATAGTATGTATAACACAATCTCCGAACTCTTAAGCCTGGCCGAAGCTCGCGGCGTCGGCATGTGGGAAATCGTGCTGGAGAATGAAATTAAACTCAATGAGGAAAGCGCGGAAACCGTGTTTGAAAAACTCGACCAACGATATGAGGTGATGCTGAATTCCGCGTCGCGCGCGCTGGAGCGGGGTCTGCCCGCCGTCGGCGGCCTGATTACCGGTTTCGCCTCCGCTCAAAACCGGTTTGCCGAGGCGGGTGGCGGCATTACCGGGCCTTTTATCAACCTGGTGATGGCGCGTGCGCTTTCCTGCGGCGAAGTCAACGCCTCCATGGGAAAGATCTGCGCTTTTCCTACCGCGGGGGCGTGCGGCATACTTCCGGCGGTATTAATTACCGCAGGCGAGAAATACAGCATGGATCGACGCACAATACTGGAGGCAATGCTGACCGCCTCAGGACTCGGCGCGGTAATTACGCGCAACGCAACGGTATCGGGCGCGGAGGGCGGCTGCCAGGCGGAATGCGGTGCGGCCGCGGCTATGGCGGCGGCCGCCGCGGTACAGATGGCTGGAGGTTCATGTCGTACCGCCATAAACGCGTTTTGTTTTGCCTTGATGAACTGTATGGGGCTGGTATGCGATCCCATAGCCGGACTAGTGCAGATGCCCTGCGCGCTGCGTAACGCCAGTCAGGCGGTAAACGCGCTGATCAGCGCGGATATGGCTTTAGCCGGTATAACCAGCGTGATCCCTGCGGACGAAGTGCTTGAAGCAATGTTTCACACAGGCAGGAGTTTACCCGCCGCCTTGAAAGAAACCGCGATGGGCGGTCTCGCGGCAACTCCGGCGGGTAAGAAGATACAGGCGGACATATTTGGCTTATAAGCAACAACAAAATCGGGCAAAAGGACGACGTCCCTTTGCCCGGTTTTTCATTATTCAATATTCA
>JAISZF010000262.1 GCA_031269415.1 Clostridiales bacterium | reverse complement strand
CTTCCCGGTATTTTTAAATTTCAAAGGCGGCAAGGGCATCGCTTCATCGCTGGGCGTTATATTCTGCGTGGACTGGCGCGCGGCTCTCATTATATTGGCCGTGGGAGTTACTCTGATAGCCGTTACACGTTATATCTCGCTGGGTTCTGTGGTTATGTTAATCCTGTTCCCGATATTTACCCTGCTTTGGGGCAAGAGCGCGGAAGGCGTTATCTTGGCTATTATTCTGGCGGGCTTGGCTGTTTTTCAACATAGAGGCAATATCAAGCGTTTATTGAACGGAACCGAACGCAAATTCAGTTTTAAGAAAAAGGGGGACGCCGCCAGTGATCATAGTAATGAAGCCCGGAGCGACCAACAGGGAGATTGATCGCATTGTCGGCATTTTAAAGGAATTAAATCTTTCCGCGCATTTATCCAAGGGCGAAACCACCACGATAATCGGGCTGATTGGCGACAAATCGCGCCTCGCCGGGCACAATCTGGAAATTATGCCCGGCGTGGATAAGCTGGTGCCTATAACCGAGAGTTATAAGCTGGCCAATAAGAAATTCCACCCCGCCCCGTCGGAGGTCAAAATCGGCGATTTGACTGTGGGCGGTGAGAATTTTCTTGTTATGTCCGGCCCATGCGCGGTGGAGAGCCGCGAGCAGTTAATGGCGGCCGCGGAGGCGGTTAAAGCCGGGGGCGCGCAGGTGCTGCGAGGCGGCGCGTATAAGCCGCGGACATCGCCCTACTCTTTCCAAGGGCTGGAGGAAGAAGGTCTGCGTTACATGGCCGAAGCGCGCGAGAAGTACGGGCTGAAGATCGTATGCGAAGTCACCAGCGAATCCGCGGTGGATTCGGCGGTAAACTATGTGGACATACTGCAGATCGGCGCGCGAAATATGCAGAACTACGAATTGCTGAAGGTCGCCGGGCGCGCGAATCTGCCGGTATTGTTAAAACGCGGGCTTTCCGCCACCATAGACGAATGGCTGAACGCCGCCGAGTATATACTGAGCGAGGGCAACCCCAATGTAATCCTGTGCGAGCGCGGTATTCGCACCTTTGAAACCGCCACGCGCCACACGCTGGATATTTCGGCGGTTCCGGTAATTAAAGCCAAGAGCCATCTGCCCGTTATAGTGGATCCGAGCCACGGCACAGGTGTTCGGGCGTATGTGGCGCCCTTGGCTAAAGCCGCCGTCGCCGCCGGAGCCGACGGCCTTATGATTGAGGTACACCCCACCCCCGAAACCGCGCTGTCGGACGGGCCGCAGTCGCTCGCGCCGGGAGAGTTTCTAAGACTGATGGAGGAATTGGGGCCGTTGTTGGGGGTTATGGGGAAGCGGTTGTAAAATTGTATCTGTGTTGATGTTCTACACCTCCAGTCCCATAACAAATTCCACTGAATAGCTTCGCTTCTGATTCTAATCTAATGGTCAAAAAAGATTGATCGTCATACGGGCGATTAAGCAACAACTGTCAAGATATACTCTATAACTTGGATAAGTCCCTGCACTTGGAGCATCTGATAAACGAACTCTTTGAAATCACCAAGTATAGTCAGCTTTCTGCCGGAAGCGTGGCGTAATCGAGGGCTGGCGGAGCTTTCGGGCGAATCCTCGTCGGACATTGATCGGGCGGATCGGCTCGTCCGCATGATCGCGGCGGCGTCAAGCTCATACGCCAACTCGCTCCCGCTGCCGGTCACGCTCTCTGAACGGCTGCTTAAAACCGGGCTGCCAATGCCCGTATACATAGCCTTATCGTATAATTCGCCCATGACCGGCGATAAGGCGCTGGAACAGGCTGAACTTATTCCGAACGCCGAGATCCGCGTGTGGGAAAACACCACGCGTTCTCTGCCGACGGAGGTAACGGCGGAGCTGGAAGCGTTTTGGACGCGGAATGAGTGAGGAGGATTATTCCGCAGCCTTGAAATTATATATGGGTTTGATAGTTTCAATAATCTCCGCCGTGTCGCCGATGTTGGCGACGATCTCTTCCATGGGTTTGTAGGCGAAGGGCGCCTCGTCCAGCGTACTCCGGTTTACGGTGGAAGAGTATATCCCCTCCATCGCTTTCTCAAACTGTGTCAGAGTAAAACTGGCCTTAGCCTTGGAACGGCTCGTCAGCCGGCCAGCGCCGTGTGGCGCGGAGTAATTCCAGTCGGGATTGCCCTTGCCCACGCAGATCAGGCTGCCGTCGCGCATATTAATGGGAATCAGCACGCGTTCCCCCTCCTTGGCTGAGATAGCGCCCTTGCGCAGAATCATGGAATCCGGATCAATGTAATTATGGGTGGTGGTAAACCGCTCGGCGACCTTGAATTTCATCTCCCTGACGATTTCACGTGTTATGGCGAGGCGGTTAAGCTCCGCGTATCGCCGGGCTATGGCCATGTCGTGAAGATAATCCTCAAACAGCGCGCCCTCGGCGAAAGCCAGGTTCCGGTCAACATGACAGGCGCCCAGCTTCTTCAGTTCATCTTGAATTTCCTTTTCCCTGCCCTGCTGTTTCAATCCTGCAATCAGGGATTTTACATTTTCGTCATTTCGCCGCGATTCCTTCGCCGCGGCGTTCTGGTAATATTCGGCGATTTGTTTGCCCAAATAGCGGCTGCCGGAATGAACCACGAGATATAACCGTCCGTCGTCGTCTTTATCCATCTCGATAAAGTGATTGCCTCCGCCTAAAGTGCCGACGCTCAGCAGCGCGCGCTCCATATTTACGTGTTTGGCGCAGCGCAGACCGCTCAGGTCTATTTCGTCAGCGAATATATGCGCTGTTTCTCGTGTATCGAAGCCCGCCGGTATAAGCTTGCGGATCGCCTTATCCAGTTTTTGAAGCTCCACGCGTTTGTCGCTTAAAATCGTGGTTTCCATACCGCAGCCGATGTCCACCCCCACCAAATTGGGGACAGCTTTGTCCGTAACCGTCATAGTCGTGCCGATCGTGCAGCCCGCCCCGGCGTGAGTGTCCGGCATGATACGGATCTTTGAGCCGGAGACAAATTCCTGGTTCAGTAGATTAATTATCTGCGAGATCGCCTCGCGCTCCGCGCTGTCGGTGAAAACCTTGGCGGTATTATATTTTCCCTGTAGTTCGATCATGATGTTTCCCCCTTGATGGATACAGTTATTATACCAGAGCCGCTATAAGTTGAGCGGAAAAATTTTTTTTTATACGGCTTGACATCCCCGCCCAAACGTGGTATAAATATTTTTGTGATTATCTGGGCGGGTTCCCGAGCGGCCAAAGGGAGCAGACTGTAAATCTGCCGTCGACGACTTCGAAGGTTCGAATCCTTCCCCTCCCATTCAAACAGACAACCAGCAGTTTTTCTGTTGGCTGTCTATTTTTTATGTTGAAAGGACGCTTGGCATGAAAGTCATTTTAATTTCCGGCAAAGCCCAGTACGGCAAGAGTTCTACGGCGGATATTCTGGAAAAACACATGAAGCGCGCCGGATACCGTGTTCTGCAAATCAATTTCGCGGATTACGTTAAATTCGTGTGCGCGAAATACTATGGATGGGACGGTGAAAAAGACGAACGCGGCAGGCATACTCTGCAATACGTGGGTACGGATATCTTCCGCGCGCGTGATGAAAACTACTGGGTGGACGCGGTTATACGTTTCACGCGCGTAGTCTGGCCGGACAACGACTTTATACTCATCGCGGACTGGCGCTTCCCCAACGAATACACGCGCTGGGCGGAAAATGACATAAACAACGTACTCAAGGTCCGCGTTTACAGGCCGGGCTTTGACAACGGCTTAACGCCGGAACAAAAAAATCACCCCAGCGAAACCGGGCTGGACAATTTTCCAATGGACTATGAATTAACCGCGACCAATTTAACCGGACTTGAGCGGGAATGCTATAAAATATTGGATGGATTAAACATATAATAAGAAACGCGTCCGTTAACATTCGGCCTTGCCGAATGCTATCGGACGCGTTTCACTACAGCGCCTGTTTTGCTTTTTCCGCTAACCGCGTAAACGCGCCGCTGTCGTTTACGGCGATATCCGCGAGCATCTTGCGGTTGATTTCAATACCCGCGGTTTTCAAGCCGTTCATTAAGCGGCTGTATGAAATACCGTTCAGCCTGGCAGCCGCGTTTATGCGAGTAATCCAAAGGCGCCGGTATTCGCGTTTGGTCTGTTTGCGGCCGGAGAACGCCGCGGCCAGCGCTCGCATCACGGACTGCTTGGCAACGCGGTATTGCTTGCTGCGCGCCCCGACAAAACCCTTCGCTAATTTCAATACCTTCTTATGTTTCTTCCTGGCGCTTAAAGCGCCTTTTATACGAGCCATAAGGCAAACCTCCAGTTGTTTAAATATTCCGATCCGGCTTAGGCGTAAGGCAGCATCTTGCGGACTGCCTTTTCATTGGTCTTATCGACCACGCCTTTCCGGCGCAGTCCCATTTTCCGTTTGGGGCTTTTTTTCCCCATAAAGTGTACGCTGTTCGCCCTGGGATATTTAAACTTACCGGTTCCTGTAATTTTAAACCGCTTCGCGGCCGCTTTTTTCGTTTTAACCTTGGGCATGCCGCCGTTATCGATAAGCCCGGCGGGCTTTCAATAACGGTTTTCACCTCCTCATAATTTAGGCGTTAAAAACATCGCCATCGATTTTGCTTCCATTTTGGGCGGTTTATCTACAACACCTACCGCGTTTACCTGCTGGGCAAAGTCATGCAATATTCCATAGGCTACATCGGTATGGCCTAATTCCCTGCCGCGAAAACGTATGACAATCTTAACCTTGTCGCCGTATTCCAGAAATTCAATGGCCTTTTTGATTTTCACCTGAATATCGTGCGTATCAATGTTAGGGGACAAACGCAATTCCTTAACATCCACTGTCTTCTGTTTCTTACGGGCTTCCTTTTCTTTTTTTGCCTGGTCGAATTTGAACTTGGAATAATCCATAATTTTACATACCGGGGGTTTAGCCGTGGGAGAAATTTTAACCAGATCCAACTTCTTTTCTTCCGCGAGGCGCTGAGCCTCCCTGCCGGCGACAATACCAAGCTGCCCGCCGTCCGCATCAATCAGCCGGACTTCTTTGTCCCTGATTTCGTCATTGATCATTAACTCTTGAATGAGTCACACCTCCAAAAACATTAAAAATAGTCCAAGAGTCAAAAAACGCCCGCCGCGAATGCGTACGAGCGTATCTTTTTGGAAATTTGCAGTCTTTTGCCGCGAAAACAGGTAAGTTATACCTCTGACGACAATAACGCAAAAATAACCTTTTGCCAAAGGCGCAGGTGAGAAGATACGCTTCTGCTTTATGTGGATGATTATATCAGCAAGTTTTTGACCTGTCAAGTCTCCGACGTGAAATGAAACAAAAAGAGCGGGAAAGACAAATGACGTCATTCCCGCTTCTTTTGTTGTTTAAATTATTCCTGCTCGGCGATAACAATATTGCCTTCCGTGTCAACGGAATATACCGCGCCCAATACCTTTTCGAAGAAAGAAACCGGTACATAGACAGTCCCGTTCTGATTGGCCGGGGCCACTTCAAGCTCGGTTAACTCACCGTCCACAAGATATTCGTTCTTGCCGACAGTAACGGTGAAACGCGCGTCACCCTTGGTAAGGATTACGGAATTGGTTTCGGCGTCCCAAGCGATGGCGTAGCCTAAACCCTCGGCGTATGTCCTGATAGGAACGATAACTACTTCCTCAACCGTCGGCTCTTCGACCGTCGCGGGCTCTTCGACGGCTTCGGGCTCGGCGGGCTCTTCAACCGGTGTGATCCCGGTATTATAAGCAGACTTGGTTATTTCCGCTTTCAGCTCTTTATCCACATAGTATGTTTTTACTTCATCAAAATTCTGCATTTTGATAGCGGTGAGTTCATATTTGTATGTAACCACAATCTTGGCGAATTGGCCGCTGTTAACCACGGTATAGTTGATATTTAAAACATTCGCGCTATCGGTAAAGGTTTTGTCGGTGGCGAGAGCGTAAGCGTCTTCCACGTCTTTGAGAATCTTGGCGTTCAAATCGTCATAACCGGCGATTACAGGGTATTGACCGAGTTCCGCGTAACGAAGGTTGTAAAAACTCTTTTCGGCGACAGCTAAATCATCATATACCTTTGCCGGCTCTTCCACCACAACTTCCTCTGCCGCCGCAACCGGAACCGCCGCGTCTGCGGCTACTTCTTCGGCAAAAACAACGCTTAAACTGCCGAGTGATAAAGTGACGGCAACCAGTAACGCCGTCAAAGCATGGACTTTCTTCATAGCGTACCCTCCTAAGATTAAATTAATTAGTACTATCGCGGCAGTTACCTTGATAAGCCGACTGCCGCTGAACATACTCATATAACAATTTTACATGGATTAGCTTAAATATCAATGACAAATATATTACAAATATAGTATCAAAATATTTAAGCCAATCCCAGATTGTTATAAGACTATTATAAATCCCCGAAAGCGTTTTGTACAGTAAATTGTAAAAAAAAGGAGAGCAAATTACTGGATCGCTGATAAAGCCTTAGTCTTCCAGGTTATTATACGCGCTGGAAAGCAGTATTATATCGACGCGCCTGTTTTTGCCGCGCCCTTCCGCTGTTGAGTTATCCGCCACCGGTTTGTACTCCCCGTACCCCACCGCCGACATTTTTTCCGGCGGTATCCCGGCCATGTCCACGAGAAGGCGCACGACCGTTGTGGCTCTCGCCGCGGAGAGTTCCCAGTTAGACGCGAATTGTGCCGTGCTTATCGGGATATTGTCAGTATGCCCCTCGAC
>JAISZF010000068.1 GCA_031269415.1 Clostridiales bacterium | reverse complement strand
CACGCCGGACCCGAGTGAACCACCCGTTGGCCCGACGCCCACGCCGGACCCGAGTGAACCACCCGTTGGCCCGACGCCCACGCCGGACCCGAGTGAACCACCCGTTGGCCCGACGCCTACGCCTGATCCAAACGAGCCGCCCGGTGAACCGTCAGAGCCGCCAGCGTCCCCGTCTGAACCGGGCGGGCCAACACCGGGTCCGAACCCGCCGCCCGACAATAATCCTGACACTCCGCAGACCAGAGACATTATGAACATCTTACTTTGGTCTGTGGTGATTGGCGTGGCTATATTCTGCGTGTTGTGCGTGCTTGTTTACCGCAAATGGAGGCAGTTGAAAGGCATGTGGAAATAAACGTGAACCTCATCTCTCTGAATGGGGTGCGTGCACTTTTATAAACCGCAGTCGCAACAAATAAGAACGAACCATATAGAATCACAGGAGCCGCCAAACAGAACAAACGATCGCCACGCCCGGCGATTTCGCCGGTTCTGGCGTTCCCACACCGGCGCAGTGCAGCAGGGCGGAGAAGGGTATGGCTTGAAAGCCGCACGGGCGAAAAGGAACGAAACTAAAAACGGAGGATACGATAGATGAGTGCCCGAAGGACATGGTTTATGAGAACACTCTGCGCAGTCATGTTGTTTGCTTTATTGAACGCGACGACGGCATTGGCCTCCCCCAGTTCCAGCCCGGATGACGATCCTCTATATTATTTAATTGGACGGACCGCGCCAGGCGACGTACTGTTAAGCGACAATACAGCCCCTGACGGCATATCGGGCGGCGGTGTCGCGATTGTGACGAAAACTGAAAACAGCTATATCGTTGACTACGGCATTACAAACGTCATTGCAACAGTCCCCAACTCAAATCCCGTGCCTAATGACGTATATTATTCCACCGCGGTGATCATGAACGATACCAGCGAAATCTGGGAACTGGATATGTCGCAGCCTTTTGAAGCGCTGCTGTGGATTTATATCATCGAGAATAAGGAGCCTAAATATAATACTTATGAATACTATCAGCAGGTGATGGATGAGTGGATGATCTTTCAATTCAGCGTTGCCGGCCCGGATGGAGACATCCAGAAAATTTGCCCGTATTCAACGGTAACCGATTTTGCCGGTAATGGCGGCTACAAATTCCCGGACGAAACCAATTCGCATATCTATCCGCCCGTATCCTTGGACGGTGATTACTATGCGAAAGCCCCAATTCCGATTACCGAGCCGGTTATTTTGGAACCCGGTGAAAGCATGAGTGTTTCCTGGAATTTCGGTGTGGCGTGGGAAGCGGACAACGGGATAATGCGAATGAGTATGGATTTCAATTTTAGGCTGCGTTTCATTCAGCCGCTATCTAACCCTACACCTACTCCAACGCCGGAGCCGACACCCACCCCGACGCCCGAGCCAACACCTACTCCAACCCCTGAACCACACTCGAAGCCGACGCCGGACCCAACACCCGCCTCAACACCGGCGCCGTGGTCAATACCGCGGACGGGCGATGATAGCAGCTTGTCGTATTGGATACTCTTTATGAGCGCAGGTGCCGCAGGCCTTGCCGGCACAGTGGCGTGGAGCCGCAGATCGCGGAAGCATAAAGCGAGAAACCGTAAGCAATGGCCTTTTGGCTGATAATCCTTTTTTGAATAAAGAAACGCGGCGATATAGAAGAAACTATACCGCCGCGTTTCTTTTTGCATGCCCGGCATGGACACCCTGTTAAAAAGCCCGTGCTTCCGTACAGGAGCACAGGTTTTTGCGTTTTCGCATGTCACGTATATCGGAAGCCGGGTACTGTTTGCCTTGCTGTTATACCGCGTCAGTATTCCATCTGAGTCTGGAAATCCGGGTTGCTCAGCAGTTCTTTGGCCAGCGTGAGTGCCGAATCCCGGAGATCCGTATATTGAATCGTGTCCTTTGTGATGATTCCGCAGAAAGCGGTCAGGTACCGCAGCTTCTCATAACCGATTTCGGTCATGAGAATGGCGTCGCCGGGTACCAGCACCTCTTGCAGTGCGGATTCGAAGGCGCTCATCGAGGGATCTTCATCCCCGTCAGGGTCTTCGTTGTCAGGGAGCCCGTAGATGCTTCCGTACAGCCCGAACCCATATTTTACGGTTCCGTCCGGCTGCGGCTGTTTAAAGACAGACACCTCATCCTCTGCACTGACGGAGGCGATGATTTTGCGAAACTCCGCCTCGTCTGTAACGGCGAAATAATTGGTGCGGATAAATGCGACGTAGTTGGCCATACTGGTCAATCCTCCTTTTCCGCCGGAAGCTCCGGCCATATGATGGTTGCGGTAAGTTCGTAGCATTTACCGCCATGAAATACCCACCGCCAGATGTCGCCGCCTTCCCCCCGGTATTCGAGGAAGCTGCCGTCTTCGATCATCGGGGCGATTTGCTCCCACAGGCATTCCTCATCCGACAGGTTGCTGCCGTTGAAGCCGATGGCGTCGATATTGCCGTTGTCGTCAAAGAAAGCCTCATATAGGCGTTTCCTCAGTTCGGTGGCAACGGCTTTTGCGTGCTCCGCAGGGACACTGAAACAACTGTCCTGAAGCGTGATGCAATAGCTCATAGTGGCACCCCCCTCAAATATGGCAATCCACAATGGTGAGATACCAGTTGTGTTCCAGCGCTGGTTTGATGAAACGTTCATAGTAGCGATTCCGCCACTCGCGTTCGTCCTCAGGCGTCGCGGCAGAAAAACCGAACCAGCCCATCTGACCTGACTCGTGCCAAACGCCGTCGGGCGTAATGACTGCGTGGGTGTAGAACTCGGTCCGGCTGCGAATGTATTCCTCTTCCGTAGGGTATTTGGCTTTCATGTACTCTTCCGTATAAAAAGAGTTCTTTATGGCCTCAGCATAAGGTGCAATCTGTGCCGCGTTGCGCCGGTACATCGCCTCAAAGTCGATGTCGCGCATATAGGCGGCATCATGGTTTTCCGTCATCTCGGTCATCAGACCGGGACTGCCCCGATAACCTTCTGCCCCGTCCTTGAGGATCAGCGAGCCTTGCCAGCGCCCGCCGACCTCGTACCAGTCCCACTTGGATTTGGGATTGTGGGTTGAAAGAACGCCGCCATCCTCAGTCAATTCCTCCGGCTCGTAGCCGTGGATCGCCTCCTGATAAAACTGCTCGTCGGTCCATTCCAACCGCTCGGGTACGGACTTGAGGTATGCGATGTGTCCGGGATTGGACTTGCACTGGGCTTCGTAGGCGTCAGGGTCTTTCATCCATTCGGCGTATAGACCCTTAACCGTGTTTTGGAGCGAACTCTTCTGTCCCTGGATTAACTCCTCTCTGGTGCGCCACACATAGGGAGCGCACTCGATGTTTTCGTCGTATGGAGCAAGCAAGTCGTCAATCGACTGGTTCTCATCCGACGTAAAGACAGCTACTGTAAAATGACTCATAATGATTTTCCTTTCTTTTATCTGAAACTTTTGTATGTGAACGGCCCAGCCGCAGCTGGTCGGTAACCAGGGAAGGGGCTTCTCGAAGAAAGCCGGATCTATATAAAAAAAGAGCCCATCAGGACGTGCATCCCAATGAGCTCCTTTGTATCTCGGAAGGCTGGGCTTGGTGTTCTCCAGACTCAGCCCAATTTATTCGGTTTTTACCCGCGCTTGTCGCTGCAGATCTTCAAAGGCGCCCAACTCTTCTTCAAAGATACTGCCGCAGCTCCATATGGCTTGTTCCAGCATCTGCGTCACGCGGTCGGAATATTTGCCGTTGTTAGCGGCGGCATTTTCTCTCGCATCCCACATATCCCACAGCCGGTGCATTTCCGTATCGGAAATATAACCCCACCCGAAGGCCTCCTGGATTTCCTGCTTGCTTTCGTAAGGTTCAAGCTCAGCGAAGAGGTTTGGGCCTTCTGCCTGCTTTAGACTTCGGGCCCTCAGCTTTTTCTTTTTGTACCGCGCAAGCCCGGACTCAATTATGGCACGGGCGGCGGCGATATCCTTGCGGATATCTCTGGCGTTTCGCTCCTTCTCCCGGTATTGAGCGGACTGCGCAGGGCTTGTGTCCGGCGGACAACCGCTGATGTTTGACACGGTAACTCTCCTTCTTCATAAATGAATTTTGTATATGGACGTCAACCCAAAACCTGCCGGTAATCAAAATGGCAGCTTCCCGAAGAAAGCCGGATATATGAAAAAAAGGGTCCACCAGGACAGAACGTCCCAATGAACCCTTTGAACTATGGAAAGCAGGCCGGGGCAAAGCGTCCCCGGGCTCAGCTGATATGTGCCTCTGTACAAAGAGAGCTGCAGAAACAAAAAAACGCCCAAAGGCGTAAGCCCTCGGACGTTGTGTGACTCGGATAACTTTGTTTGCTTTCAGCAAATCACGGATACTTTATAAAATAATTATACCATAAAAACACTGTCCGTCAATTTTGTCTGAAGATTGTCCAGACGGAAATTTGGAACGTTGAAATCTTTATTCGTTACATTGTTAGCCTAATAGCAACCGAAAGCTGTTACTAAAATTATAAAGATGCTGTCAGATTCCAATCCAAAACGGATTTTTCGGTTCGGCATCTGGTATGTTCGTTTTATCCCGTATGGATGATCCGGACATACAGGTCTGCGTCTGAGGACGGGAGCGACCATCCGAACGCAGCGCGTACATTCAGGGTCACAGTCTGGCTTTGCGCGTGCCGGATCGCTGCGCACGACGTGCTCAGGCTTGCTCGACCAACACAAACTGTGGCCATCGCTAATCTTGCAGGCCCGCGCCTTATTGGTCATCTACAGATATTCGATTGCGATCGCTTGGATGATCGACGCTTTACGGGCCGCCTGTATTGAGGAGAAGTGAATTGAGGTATGAAAACGATACGAATAGAGTATCCTGCCAAGCGCAGGAAAGGATGGAAAAGCTG
>JAISZF010000064.1 GCA_031269415.1 Clostridiales bacterium | reverse complement strand
GCCGTCGGGATTGTCAATCGGCGTCGGTGTTGGCGTGTTTGTTCCGTCGGGATTGTCAATCGGCGTCGGTGTTGGCGTGTTGGCGCCGTCGGGATTGTCAATCGGCGTCGGTGTATTGGTGGCCGGGTCATCCGGCGGCGACGTCAGCGGCGGCGACGTCAGCGGCGGTGTCACCGGAGGCTCAACCTGCCGGCATATAGACACGATCTCGTCGTCATCCGTACCCAGCATCATATCCGGCCCTTTGCCGTAATACTCACCGTCATCCTCAAGGCTGTAATAAATTACCCCATTGACGCTGACTATACCTTCCGTTATATCATCCTCTGTCCCCGGAACCCTGTCGTTCCCGCCTATAACTACAGTTCCGTTGGACATATGGCTGAATGTGTTGTTTTTATAATCGTAATAAGTGGCTCCGTCCCCGCCATTAACTATCGGATAGTACTCATCAGGCGATACCACTTTAATCATTATAGTATCGGTAACGTCGCTGTCGCTCGGGGAATACGCCGTAACCGTGTATTCCCCGCCCAAACTCGCGGTATCGGCTATACTTAATCTCGCGTTCGTTCCCTCAGCGTAAAATGTATATTCCGAACTCTCCGGAGCGTTCCACACGACTTCCCCGGAACCCGCCCCTGTGCCGATATAAGCCGTCAGCGCCAGCGTATCTCCGGGAGCCGCGTTAATTACATTATCGACTATCGGTCGATCCGAGACTATTTTTACACTTGAGATATCCGTGCTATGTACAAGCGTTTCCATCAGGAACTGCCCGTCTTGCGTCCAGCCGCCGTTCTCCGGCAACCCGAAACTTTGATAATTGTCCGGGCCGCCCTCGGCGTCCTTACCGTATTTTGTGGCCATATTGGCCTTTGCGTTTATTCCGTAGTAATAATCCAGCTCAGGATTCTTAACCAGGCTTACTTTGTCCATCAGCAAACCGGTCGCTTCGCCCGGAAGCACTGTATCGGCCCAATATGCCCATCCGTCTGAGTCTATAACCCAGTAATCGCCAATCTTTTGATCATCCGGCAGGCTAAGCCATTCATTCATGGTCATTACCGTGGCTAACGGCATCAGCTTCGTGTGCTCACCCGCGGCGTTGACGTCAAACGGCCCCAGACCTTCGGCGGTATATACGTCTATGTATTCCGAGCCGGAGCTATCGAGTGTTCCCCGCAAGTCTTCCGAAGCCGGAAAATAATACTTCTGCCCCCCCATTGTCCATTGCCAGTACTCACGAATCGGACTGTTCGCGTCGTTTGGCCGCCACGTATCCACAGCGTTAATTCCGGAACCGCTAACCAGCGATACCGCCTGGTTTAAAGGATTGCTCTCACCAGGGTTTTGCCCTTTAAGGCCCGCCCCCTCGCCCATCTCCATGTACTCGTCCAGCCGTACACGCGCGTATATGGGGTATCCGCCCCAGTTTTCGACATAAACGTCCTTGTTTTCATCATTTTCACAAGAATCGTCATGCAGTGTGGCTCCGTTCCCTGTGACGCCGCCTACCGTTCCCGCGCCAAACCACTCGTTGACAACTTGCTGGCCGAAGTTCGACCAGGCTAACGTGCCGCTGACTATCAGCGCGGCTAAAGCAACCGCGGATACCACATTGCGTTTTACCTGTTTTCTCCGCTTTAACCGTCTTGATCGCTTTGAACCCATCATTACCCTCCCTGTTACTTTATATATAATTTGTTGAATCATGTTTAAATTATAGTATTTATATTAAAAAATGTCAATAAATAAATTAAATTTATATTTGCCGCAATCCTTTGAGACTTTTGATCGAAACCTCGCCATCGCTCATTTATATAGTTGATATTTATTAGAAACTTTTGTATGATAAGGGCATGTCCGGCGGCGCGAAAGGCGACGCTGAGTCCGACGTTCGGGCAATATATTGGAATGAGGGGATTGTATGCTTTTTATTGGCATAGACTTAGGCACGACGGCCGTAAAAATGCTGCTGATGGATGAGGAGGGTTCTATAAAGCGTATCGTATCACGGGAATACCCGCTTTATATGAACGACAGCGGCTGGTCCGATCAAAATCCTGACGACTGGTGGTCCGCTTCGGTTGACGGCATAAGGGAACTCATCGCGGGTTTTGACCCTAATGAAATACAGTCGGTGAGCTTCAGCGGCCAGATGCACGGATTAGTGCTTTTGGATGAAAACGATAAAGTTATCCGCAGGGCGATTCTCTGGAATGATCAACGCACATCGACGGAATGCGATTATCTGAACAACGAAATCGGCCGGGATAAGCTGATTGACCATACGGCCAATGTCTCGCTTACCGGTTTCACCGCGCCTAAAATTCTATGGGTAAAGAAAAACGAACCCGAGAATTTCAAACGTATCGCTAAGATCATGCTTCCCAAAGACTACATCGCCTACAAGCTCTCCGGCGTGTTCGCCACCGACTATTCTGACGCGTCAGGCATGCTGCTTTTGGATGTGAAAAATAGAAAATGGGATTCGTTCATGTTGGATCTGATCGACATAGGCGAAGATACACTCGCGAAACTCTGTAAGTCATATGAGACCGTAGGAACGGTTTGCGAGCGCGCTTCCGAGAAAACCGGGCTGCCGCGTTCCGTCAAGGTGGTGATCGGCGGCGGCGATCAGGCGGTTGGAGCCGTCGGATCAGGCACGGTGGTCAACAACATGTGTTCGGTTTCATTGGGCACATCCGGCGTCGTATTTGTCGCCAGCGACAGCTTTAAAGCCGACTATGAGAAAAGCGCGCTGCACTCGTTCTGCCACGCTACGGGGAAATATCATATGATGGGTGTAACGCTGGCCGCCGCGGGCTCTAATAAATGGTGGATAGAAGACGTGCTTGGTGAAACTGATTACGCCAAAGAACAAACGGAAATAGGCGAGCTGGGCCGCAACCGGGTATTTTTCCTGCCTTATTTAAACGGAGAACGCACCCCCAAAAACGATCCGGACGCGCGCGGGGCTTTCGTGGGCATGAGTATGACCACTAAACGTTCTGATATGACTCAGGCGGTGATGGAGGGCGTTACATTCAGCCTGCGCGAGATTCTGGAGATCGTGCGTAATTTGGGTATTAATGTCGATACCGCCCGCATTATAGGAGGAGGCGCGAAAAGCCCACTCTGGCGGCAAATGACAGCGGACATCTTAAATGTGCGCGTGGAAGCGATTAACAGCGCCGAAGGCCCCGCGCTGGGCGCGGCGATACTGGCCGCGGTCGGCGCGGGCGCGTTCCCGTCGGTCGAGGAAGCGTGCGGCGCTCTTATTAAGGTTACGCATGTCCACACCCCGGATAAAGACGCCGCGGAACGCTATAATAAACGTTATAAAATCTTTGTAAAACTCTATGATGATTTAAAGGACACGTTTAAACTCATCTAACGGGTTTATCCATTAGCATGGAGGCATAATTTTGGGTGATAAAAACAAAAACGAAATGCCGGGCATTAAAATGCCTCCGGGTATTCTCAGTTACTTGGCTGTAGCGGTTGTTGTATGGATTGTAATCAGCTCTATCGGTTCTATGTTTACAAAATCCGGTTCAATGCAAGAAATAAAATACAATGAGTTTCTCAATAAACTTGAGGCCGGAGAAGTCGCCGAGGTGGAAATTCAATCGGATCGCTTGATTATTACACCCAAAACCGAAGCGGAACAGTCTCCCGCGCTTCCCGAGTCAGGTGAAAACGCCGCGGACGAAAATACCGCCATAATAAAGTATTATACCGGGTATCTCTACGACGCCGAACTGATAAATCTATTAAACAGACACCAGGTAGTGTATTATACCCCTGTCAATAACGATAACCCATTCCTGGCTTTCTTTATGACATGGATACTTCCTATATTAGTTATTTACGGGCTGTTTACGTTTTTCATAAATAACGTATCCAAACGTTTTGGCGGCAAGGGCGGGTTTATGTCTTTCGGACAAAGCACAGCCAAGATATATGTCGAGAAAAAAACGGGCGTCACATTTGACGATGTGGCCGGTCAGGAAGAGGCCAAGGAATCCCTGATGGAAATTGTGGACTTCCTCCATAATCCGGACAAGTATCTTAACATCGGCGCTAAACAGCCTAAAGGCGCTCTGCTTGTGGGGCCGACCGGAACGGGTAAAACACTGCTGGCTAAGGCTGTGGCCGGTGAGGCCAACGTGGCGTTTTTCTCGCTGACCGGCTCTGATTTTGACGAGATGTACGTGGGCGTGGGCGCTTCCCGCGTGCGCGATCTCTTTAAACAGGCGAATCAGTTGGCGCCGTGTATCGTGTTCATAGACGAGGTAGACGCCATCGGCCGCACCCGTGACGGCCAGCGGCCCGGCGATAACGAGCAGACGCTGAATCAGTTGCTGTCTGAAATGGACGGGTTCGATTCATCCAAGGGTGTGGTTATACTCGCAGCGACGAACCGCCCCGAGGTTTTGGATAAGGCGCTGCTGCGGCCCGGTCGCTTCGACCGCCGCATAATAGTGGAACGCCCTGACCTAAAAGGCCGGGAAGATATTTTAAAAGTAGTCAGCAAAAAGATCAAAATCTCCTCCGATGTGGATCTTAAGCAGATAGCCTTGTCCACATCCGGCGCGGCGGGCGCTGATTTGGCCAATATCGTTAACGAAGCCGCCCTGCGCGCGGTGCGTTTCAAACGCGGCGAGGTTGAGCAGGCCGATCTCATGGAGGCTGTGGATATTATCGTCGCGGGCAAGGAAAAGAAAGACCGTATAATGAGCGAAAATGAAAAACGGATAGTGGCTTTTCATGAAGTGGGGCACGCTCTGGCGACGGCGCGGCAGAAGAATACCCAGCCCGTTCAGAAGATCACTATCGTGCCGCGCACTACGGGGGCGCTCGGCTTTACCATGCAAATGCCCGAGGAAGAGCGCTTCCTTATGACCCGAGACGAGATGCTGGAGCAGATAACCGTATGTCTTGCCGGGCGCGCCGCCGAGGAGATTGTTTTCGGTCTGAAAACCACCGGCGCCGCGAACGACATAGAAAAGGCTACGCTGATGGCCCGCAACATGGTCGAATTGTACGGCATGTCTGATAAATTCGGCATGATGGGCCTGAGTACCATAGCTAATAAATACCTGGACGCGCGTTCGGTATCTCAAGTGTCCGAAATGACCGGCGCCGAGGCGGACAGTGAGATAAACAAGATTATTTCAGACTGCTTCGAAAAAGCCAGGAATATACTTATGAAGGATAAGACGGCGCTCTCTGAGATAGCGGAGTTTCTGATACAGAAAGAAACCATAACCGGAGAGGAATTTATGGGCATTTTGCAAAAATATCCGGTGTGAACAGAATGAGGGATAACAAGCCGCGGCTTTGCTATCCCTCATTTTTATATAAGCGCCCGGCGGCGCGGGCGCGTCAGCGGTTAAAGAAGCGCTTCTCCAAAGCGGCTATGGCCCTGTACATCAAAGCGGAGAGGAGCCCTAAGATAATTACGGAAAGCATAACCCTACCCATTTTAAAAGTCTGCTGACTGTATATAATAAGAAAACCCAGCCCGGATTTCGCCACTAAGAATTCGCCGACAACGACGCCCACAAAGCTCAGGCCGATGTTAATCTCCAACGCGTTAATAATGGAGGGAATAGATGCGGGCAGCACTACCATGCGAAGGGTTTGGATCTTATCGGCGCCGAACGTTTTTACCAATTTGATTTTATCGCCGCTGACTTCCGTAAAACCGGTCAGCACAGTAAGCACGGTAACGATTATCGAGGTCATAAGCGCGGTAAAGATAACTGATCGTACGTTATTGCCAATCGCGGTAATTATGATCGGGGCGAGCGCGGTTTTAGGAAGAGCGTTGAGAATTACCAGATACGGGTTCAGCGTCTTTCTCAGGAATTCGCTCAGCCAAAGAGCAATGGCAATCAGCGTGCCCAGTACTGTGCTTAATATAAATCCCAGAACAGTTTCCCCCAGGGTGACACCTATATCAACCCATAAGTCGCCCGTTCCCGCCATCTCAAAGGCTGCCTTAATGATGCCGCTGGGTTTGCTGAATATGAAGGGATCGATAATCCCTAAACGCGCCGTCAGTTCCCAAATCCCGAAGAAGCTGACGCATAGGATG
>JAISZF010000031.1 GCA_031269415.1 Clostridiales bacterium | reverse complement strand
TGCCAAAATTAGTCCGAATGGCGGACATTGCCCAAAAATTAAGCGTCAGTACTGTCACCGTTTCAAAAGCGCTGAATGATAAGCCTGGGGTCAGTGAGGAAGTTAGGGAGAAGATCAAGGAGACTGCCCTGCAAATGGGCTATAAAGCTCCTTCGCCTCTAAAAGCCGCGCGGTTTGGCTTAGCTACCGGTAACATCGGGGTCATTATCCCCTCCCGTTTTTTAGACAGCTACTCCTTTTACTGGGCAATGTATCAAAATCTCCTCAGTCACCTGCGTGAACGCGAGTATTATGGCGTCTTGGAGATCCTTACGGATGATGAGGAGCTGGAATCCTCTCCCCCCAGAATGTTAGTGGATGGAAAGGTAGACGGACTTATTCTGATTGGCCAGCTTGAGGAATGTTATCTGGAAATGCTTAGGGCGGCAGACATACCGCTGATGTTTCTGGACTCGTACAACGGCAAGTCTGGCGGAAGCTCAATTATCTCCGACGGCTATTACGGCATGTACGCGGTGGTCAGTTACTTAATCAACATGGGGCATAGAAATATCTATTTTGTTGGGCGGTTAGACGCGACTAGCAGTATAAACGACCGATACTATGGGTATAGCAGGGCGATGAATGAAAATGGGCTGCGGACGGCGGATTATATGGTCATTCCGGATCGTGACGAGAACGGGAACTTGAGCATTGTTCTGCCGGATACGCTGCCTTCCGCGTTCGCGTGTAATTGCGACTTGACCGCGTATGAACTGACCGGTCTGCTGAAGCAAAGGGGGCTTTCAGTGCCGAATGATATATCCGTAGCGGGATTTGACGACTTTATTGGCTTATCAGGCCCTCGCTCTCTCGATATTACGACATATGCCGTCGATATTAACGCGATGACCAAAGCCGCTGTGGACAATTTATTTCAAAAAATGATCGATAAGGATTACAGACCGACGCTTAAGGTTATCACTGGTAGACTGATCATCAAGGATAGTGTGAGAGCGATCCAGCATCCGAATATCATCGTGTGAATTTATGACAAGCATTTACATTTGCCGCTATATAACAACATACGTGTTGCGATATGGTGACTTTGTTTTCGTATACATATTGCACAAATAATTATAGATATTTTCATAACTTTATTACATTGACTAAATTTACCTTAGATTGTATAGTTTGCGTTAAGTAATGAATAAACTTATTTTAGGCAATAATTAATCAAATTTTATTCTGGATGTGAAGGCCTTGATTTCAGAAGCAAAAAATATGCTGACTGACTGTATTATTCCTTTTTGGCATGGCTTAAAGGATTATGAATTTGGGGGGTATTTCGGTTATGTAAATTTCGAGCTGGAGATTAAAAAACAAAGCGTAAAAGGCTGTATATTGAACAGCCGCGTTCTATGGTTTTTTTCTAACGCCTACAAACTCCTTAGCCAAAATGCTTTGTTGGAGGACGCGAATCACGCGTACCGTTTTTTAACCGAGCATTGTCTTGACAAAAAAAACGGCGGTTTATATTGGTCGGTGAATTATGACGGAAGCGTGTTCGATTCAACAAAACATACATATAACCAAGCGTTTGCCATATACGCGCTTTCGGCTTATTATGAGGCCGCTGGAAATCATGAAGCCTTAGATCTGGCTCTGCGTATTTTTCGATTAATAGAGGATAGATGCGCCGACGAGGCTGGTTACGGCGAATCCTATGACGTCGCGTTTATACCGTCCGCCAATGAAAAGCTCTCTGAAAATGGAGTGATGGCTGACAAAACGATGAATACGCTTCTTCATATTTTTGAAGCATATTCAAGCCTGTATAAATCCAGCGGAAGCGCGGATGTGGAAAAAGCGATGCGCCGCGTTTTGGATATTTTTGAGTTAAGAGTCTATAACCCAGCCAAACACAGACAAGAAGTATTCTTTGACAAAAATATGAACAGTCTCATAGATATGTGTTCTTATGGTCATGATATTGAAGCCTCTTGGCTCATCGACTACGGCGTTTCACTCCTTCATGACAGGGATCTCGGCGCGAGAATAGGCGTGATAACAAGCGATCTAGCTCAAAATGTGTTTGAAACCGCTTATCATAAGCGTTCCCTTTGGAATGAGCAAGTGAACGGAACGGAAGACAAACACCGGATATGGTGGGTTCAGGCGGAAGCTTTAGTTGGGTTCTTAAACGAATATGAGAAGCATCCTGATAAAATCGAATTCAGAGCGGCGGCAATGGATATTTTGGACTATATTCTTCAATATATTGTTGACAAGCGTCCAGGTTCCGAATGGTTTTGGCGTGTGAACGATAACGGGAACCCGGACTCAAGCCTGCCATTCGTGGAGCCTTGGAAATGTCCTTACCACAATGGAAGAATGTGCTTTGAGATTTTGAGGAGGCTTGCTACAGACAATGCTTAACGCCTATGAAAAACAGCTTTCGGAATACGAAAGGATAGTATCCTTAAAAAACAGTCCCGCTGATTTTTACAACGGCATTTTTACGCGATGGAAAAATCCAGTGCTGACGCGCGAACATACGCCTATTATATGGAAATACGATTTGAATCCTGAGACTAATCCCTATTTTATGGAGCGTTTGGGGATAAACGGCGTTTTTAACTCGGGAGCGATCAAATTCAATGGCCGTTACTGCCTGATGGCGCGGGTGGAGGGAAATGATCGTAAGTCTTTCTTCGCGGTTGCCGAAAGCGACAGTCCGGTGGATAATTTTAGATTCCGGAGCAAGCCGGTAGAATTGCCCGATACCTGTCCGGAAGAAACCAACGTTTACGATATGCGGCTTACAAAGCATGAAGATGGTTGGATTTACGGGATCTTCTGCTCTGAAAGCAAGGATCCGGCCAATGCCGATCTTTCAGCTGCGGTAGCAGCGGCCGGTATCGCGCGCACAAAGGACTTACAAAGTTGGGAGCGATTGCCAAATCTTATCACCAGGAATTCTCCTCAGCAGCGTAATGTACTGTTGCTTCCTGAGTTTGTCCATGGCAAATACGCTTTTTACACGCGTCCGATGGACGGATTTATCGATACTGGAAGCGGCGGCGGGATTGGATTCGGGTTATGCGATACGATTGAACGGGCTGTAATTGACGATGAGATCATTACAAGCGCGCGCAAATATCATCAGATTACGGAATCTAAGAATGGAGCCGGCGCTGTTCCGATAAAAACAGATAAGGGCTGGATTCATATCGCCCATGGCGTCCGAAATACGGCGGCGGGGCTTCGTTATGTGATCTACGCGTTCGCGACCAGCCTTAATGAGCCTTGGAGGCTTATAGCCGAGCCTGGAGGGTATTTGATTGCCCCGCGGGGCGAGGAAAGAGTAGGAGACGTATCGAATGTGGTTTTTACCAACGGGGCGATATGTGACGACGACGGTCAGGCGTATATTTATTACGCGTCGTCTGATACTCGCTTGCATGTCGCGTCGACGTCTATCGATCGTCTTGTTGATTATGTGTTCCATACGCCGCCCGACGTCGGAAGAAGCGCTGACTGCGTGAGGCAGCGGTGCGATCTGATAGATAAGAATCTCGCTTTTTTGCGGAGCGCCGGGCGAGCCGAATAAAAGTATGTTTTTAGCCATAGGCTAATTCATATAATAAAATCAAAAAGGAGTTTTTCTATGAAACGAACAGTTTCACTTATAATGTCTCTGATCTTGCTTGTCACTTTGGCCGCGTGCGGCGCGTCAAGTCAGAAGCAGCCCCCAAGCGCAAACAGCGAGCAAACGGAGTCGGCGTCTGAAGGAGCAAGCGGCGCGCAAACCGTGCCTACGGAAGTTCCCTCATTAGATCAGATTAAGCTGGGAGACTTCACGGACCTTCAGGCAAGCGTCCAATTCAAGACGCACCGCACAGATATTGTCGATACTGTCTTGGTTGGATATGTCGCGGATTTTCAAAAGACGTATCCGAACATTGAGATTACATACGAGGCCATAACCGATTACGCTGAGACTATGACGACACGAGTCAGCACGCCTGAGTGGGGAGACGTATGCATGATACCCACGACCATCCCCAACACCGAGCTGATCAATTATTTTGAGCCGCTCGGCGATACCGAGGCGCTGGCTCAGACCTATAATTTCGCCGACAATAAAGCTAACGCGGGGGTCACTTACGGTATTTCATCGACAAACAATGTACAGGGCGTGTTGTATAACAAAGCCGTGTATACACAAGCGGGAATTGACGCGCTGCCTAAAACGCCGGACGAATTCCTGGACGCCTTGAAAAAGATCAAGGATAGCACGGACGCGATACCCCTCTATACAAACTTTGCCGCCGGATGGACAATGGGCGCCTGGGACGCGTATATCGGCGGAAGCGCCACCGGAGATCCAAATTTTATGCAGCAGGTTTTACCTCACGCCAAAGATCCCTTTAAAGATCGCGGCGATGGAACGGGTCCGTTCGCGGTTTATAATGTTTTATATCAAGTTGTCCAACAAGGCCTTGTGGAAGACGATCCCTCGACCACTGACTGGGAAGGCTCAAAGGGGATGTTCAACCGCGGCGAAATCGCCACAATGATATTGGGCAGTTGGGCTATCGTTCAAATGCAGGAAGCGGGACCGAACCCCGCCGATGTGGGTTATATGCCGTTCCCGATCACTGTTCAAGGCACGCAATACGCGTCGGCGGGCCCCGATTACTGCTATGGAATTAATAAAAACTCCAGTGTTGAGAACAAAATCGCTTCTATGCTCTATACTAAATACCTGGTGGAAAATTCCAACTTCGATTATGACCAAGGCGGCATACCGACTGTAAAAGAACATAAACTGCCTGATACGTTATCGGCTTTTGACGGCATTGATTTGGTCGCGGACAATCCCGCGCTGGCCGGCGAAGAAGATTTATTCACAAACATCAATGTTGATTCCGAAGTATCTTTAAACATGGATAATCAACACGTTATCGACATTGTGGAAGCGGCTTTGGGAGGAACGAAAACAATTGAGGAGATCACCGGCGAATGGAACGCGAGATGGACGGCGTCGCAGGAAAAATACGGCGTGACGCCTCAATAAACAGGCTGAAGATAAAATAGGATTATTCTAAGCCGCCGGCTGGGCAAAAAATCATTCCGCGGGGGGCTGTTTCTTGAACGGATATTCAAAAAAGAGGAAACGGACGTTCAGTAGGCTCGTCAGCGATCAGCGATCGCAGCAACTCTTTGTCGTCTGCGTTTTTTTGCTGATTCCAGTCGCTCTTCTGGTAATTTTTACATATTTTCCCTTCATGAAAATGGCGCAGTTCAGCTTCTATGACATGCGATACATAGGAAAGCGGACGTTTGTGGGTTTGAGCAATTATTTGGATATTTTCAGACGTCCTGATCTTTTTAATACACTCCGGCTAAGCGTCTATTACCTTGCCGCGTCATTTGTTCAACTCGCGCTGGCGCTGTTTTTTGCCACGGTACTCAGTTTTAAGGTTCGCGCTGGCGGCGTGTTTAAAGGCGTTATGTTTTTCCCCTATTTGGTGAGCGGAATCGCCATTGGTTTTATCTTCAAATTCTTCTTTACACGCGGGTTTGTGCTGGATACACTCCTGGTGTTTTTAGGGTTTGAGCAAGGCGCGCTTCCCTATTGGCTCCGAGACACTTCAGTGAACAACACAATGCTCGCGGCGACGTCCGTTTGGCGTTACATGGGCCAAAACATGGTGTTATTCATAGGCGCTATTATGTCCGTCGACCCCCAATTGTATGAGTCAGCCGAAATGGATGGGGCGAACGTATGGCATAAATTTTTGAATATTATACTGCCGAGCATACAAACCATCGTGGTTCTTAATATGATCTTATCCATAACCGGATCCATAAGCGCCTTTGAGCC
>JAISZF010000016.1 GCA_031269415.1 Clostridiales bacterium | reverse complement strand
CGGTTAACAGCGTGCTTGAGTTTGAGCTGAAGCCGCTGATCTTTCCAAGCTGCGAAAAAAAACACGGTTATCTGGCCGGTATGGACAAGGAACGCGCGCGTGACTTAACCGCCGCGTTCGCCTCTCCGGATGTAAAAGCGGTTATATGCATACGCGGCGGTTACGGCGCGCACCGTTTGCTGGAATACGTGGACTTCGACGCCATAGCCGCGTCCGGGAAGCCTCTTTACGGTTACAGCGATATAACAGCCCTGCATATGGAGATGAACCGACGGGGCGTCGTATCGTGGCATACGCCCATGCCGGGAACCGAATGGTACAAAGGGTTGGATAATTTTACAAAAAATTCCGTTAAGGCGGCTATGTTCGGACCCATGCCAAGGAAATTGGTTAACCCGAACGGAGTCGGCGCTATCAAGACATTGATCCCGGGAAAGGCGGATGGGCCGGTATGCGGCGGTAACCTATCGCTGGTCTCGGCGTCAATCGGCACGTTCTATGAGATAGACACAAGAGGCAAGATATTGTTTTTAGAGGATATCGACGAATCGCCGTACCATATAGATCGTATGCTGCTGCAATTGAGGCACGCGGGCAAATTCAGGGACTGCGTCGGCGTTGTGTTCGGGCCGTTTACGGACTGCGAACCCCGCGACGCCGAGAAGTCCCTGACAATAGACGAGGTTATTAATGAATTGGTGGGCGATATAAACAAGCCGGTGGTGACCGGATTCCAATGCGGGCATATTCTGCCGACAACCTGCCTGCCATTGGGAGCGCGGGTGCTGCTGGACGCGGATATCGCGGAAATGAGGGTGCTTGGGGCGTGAATTTACAGGAAAAGGCCGAGGCGTTAACAGCCGGCGCCAAATGTGACATGAGCGTCTTGTGTCAGGGATTGGATGCGGATAAGCCGCTGATCTCCATAAACGCGGACGCGGTTTTTTCTTCCGCGTCCGTTATAAAAGTGCCCATTCTGCTGACTCTGTTTGAGCAAGCCAGGCTTGGGGCACTAAGTCTGGAACAGACGGTAAATGTGAAGAGCATTACGCAAGATACCGCCGTGTTCGACAGTGGGCCGCGAAGGGCCAGCCTGCGTGAACTGGCTGTCTGGATGACTGTTCTGTCAGATAATACGTCGACTAACGCGCTGATAGACGTTCTGGGATTCGATGCCGTAAACTTGTACATAAAAAACTCCGGATTGAAAAACACGGCCCTTAGGCGTAAAATGCTGGACTTTGCCTCGCGTGAGGCCGGGGTGGATAATGTGACCACCGCCGAAGACATGTTCACGCTGTTTAAACGCGTCTTCAGCGGCAGTGGGGAAGGGGACGCCGAGGTTATAGCGATCCTGCGCGGGCAGCGATCAAAACAGAATCTAATGAGATATATCTGGGAAGACGCGGTTATCGCCCACAAGACAGGCGGGCTGGATTATCTTTCGCATGACGCGGGCGTGTTTACGTTCGGGGATAAGCATGTGTTTGTCGGCGTGTTTCTGTGGAATACGGAGCGTATCGAGGGCGATCCGCGCTTGATTGGAAGCGTGGGCCGTCTGGTGTTTGAATATTTTTCGCGAGGAGGGGTTTAAATTGAAAGCCGTTGTAATAACCGACATATGTCCGCTTTATAAGGAACAGTCGCTCAATTCCGAATTGGCCGACGAGGTTTTGCACGGTATGGCCGTGGATGTGCTGGGTGAGGATCACGGGTTTTGGCGCGTGCGAACCCATTATAATTACGATGGCTACGCCGTGCCGAACACCTTGCTGGATGATGTAAAACGCGTGAAGCATTGGCATAACACTCCCAAATGGACGGTTTGGTCGCCGTATCTGGACATTAAGACAAGCCCGTCCGTTCACGCGCGCACCATAGTAAGCTGCCCGCGCGGCGGTCTGCTTGAAAGGCTGGATTCAGATGAGATTATCGGCGACGGCTATACGGAGATAGGCCTGCCGGACGGCAGCACGGGATTCGTCCGCAAACCGTGCGTGGCGCCTGAGATAACATCATGGGATAAATCCGAAGAAAAGAGCGCGCGATCCGAATTGATACGCACCGCTAAATTATATCTGGGCGATCAGTATCGCTGGGGCGGCAAGACGCCGCTGGGCATAGACTGCAGCGGCCTGACATCCATGGCGTACCTGCTCAATGGCGTGTTAATATACCGCGACGCGGATATCCGGCCCGGCTTTGAGATGAAAGAGATTCCATTTGAGGATAAGCAGCCGGGCGATCTGATCTTTTTCAAAGGCCATGTGGCTATGTATCTCGGAAACAATGAGTTTATCCATTCCACCGCCCACCCTTCCGCGATCGGCGTGGTAATCAACAGCTTCGACCCCGCCAGCCCAGCATACAGGGGCGATTTGCTTGAGAAGGTCTTAAAGGCGGGAACCATATTTTGAGAAAAAAGCCCCAACTATTGAGTTTGGGGCTTTTATGCTCCGTTTATAAATCGACGCCGGTTTTTTCCGGAGCTATCTGTTCCGCGGCGGAATCCCGCGGCATGACCATTTCATTGAGTATATGCATATAAATCTCACCGACATGGCTTTTCCAGTTGTTTTGGATCATTTTCGCCTGATCGCGCGAAACCACTGAGACATTTATCTCCATCAGGATGCGTTTATCCTCGTAAACGCCGCATTTAACTATGTACTCATTGATTTCGTTGTCTAAAAAATAAGTGGCGGTCACTTCAAAGTCGCGTTTGACTGTATTGAAATGGTCGTGAACATATTTGTTTATCTTGGAACGGATACCTCCGGGGATATGGCTTTCAAAATACTCCAGCGTGGTCACGCCTTCGTCCGTGATGCTGAAGCGAGTATTGTTATTGTCCTGTATCTTTTCAAGATACGCGCCGACCACCATTTCCTCCAGTGTCTGCTGCATCGTGTAGTAATCCATATACTCGCCTTCACGCACAAAATCCGTAATCTGGCTGCGTGAAAGCGGCAGATCCATCTTGTTGATCAGATACAGCAGCACCAGTTTGTTTTCGACCCGCATGTATTCCGTGTTACTAATGTCTGTCAATCAAATCACACCTATCTGTGGTAAGCCGTAATGAACACTTATTATACATGCTTTGCGTGGAGTTTTCAACAGGGTGATTTTTTCCTTGTGATGATTTTTTCCTTTTTTCCTCCCCGCCGCCAGATTCATAATATAATGGGAATCCATCCAAAGGTCAAGCACAAACATCCTTCAACCAAATTATGAGTCTGGCGGCGCTTCGCGTCCGGCAGTCTTAACCGTTCGGCTTCGTCAGCCCGTTAACCGCTCTCTCAGGCAGCGGGATAAAATGCCCCAGTCCCGGTATCGCCTTGTACCGGTAAAATTCCGCGTTCTCGCATTTATATTGCTCAGCGGGGATTAAATAGGTCATATAAGTATTTTTACGAAGCGTTATAACCTCCGCGCCCATGCCGTTTTTTGCCGCGTTCGGCGTCAGAAGCGACGTATTGAACAGAAGAGCCTTATCCGTGCCGCGTATAGCCAGAAAGTCACAGTCCTGTTCCACGAACCCGGCGTACACGACCGGCGACTTATCCGAATACGCGTTGACCAGTTTCTTTCTGTTTATTTTTGTGGCGTAAGCGTCCATATTAACCTTCGCCACCCTGCCGTTGGCGAAACCGAACAGCATAAAGCCCGTATAATCGGTAGTCGCGGCCATGCTTATGATCCGCTCGTTTTCTTCCATGCCGAGCATATTCGGCAGAAATTCGCCCATGCTGGAGGCTTTGCAGTCCGCGAGTTCATAAGCCTTTACCTTATAGACATTATATTTATCCGAAAAAAACAGGAGATCAGCTTTATTTACCGTCTCAAATTCCTGTGTTATCCGGTCGTCGTCTTTCAGGTTCTGTTCAAACGCCATTCGGAGCGACGACATGGCGATCTTCTTAAAATAGTTGTGTTTGGTCATAATCACCTTAATAGCGTAATCCTCTATAAGCGCGTCGTCGGGTATCTCTATGACCTGTTCCTCGGAAATAATCTCCGTGCGTCTGGGTTTGCCGTATTTCTTCGCAATCTCCTTCAACTGGCGAGATATAATCCCCTCGATCTTCTTATCGCTGCCCAGGATCTCTTTCAATTCCGATATCTCTTTGTTCAGCGACTCCAGTTCATTGACGCGGTTTAGAATGTGTTCCTTATTCAGGTTGCGCAGCTTTATCTCTGCGATAAATTCCGCCTGAGCCTGATCTATGTTAAACCCGGACATCAGGTTCGGGATAACCATGCGGTCTTGCTCTGTCTTTCGGATTATCTTAATCGCCTTGTCTATATCCACCAGTATCTTGGACAAGCCCTCCAGCAAATGCGCCTGGGCGGTCTTTTTTTCTATATCGTAAGCGGTCTGACGGCGCACGCAGGACGTCCGGAAACGGAGCCATTCGTCCAAAATCTCCTTAACGCCCATAGTTTTCGGCCTGCCGTCCACCAGAAAGTTGAAGTTGCAGTTGAATGTGTCGCAGAGCGTGGTCATGCTGAAGAGTTTATGCATCAGCAAATCCGTGTTCGCCCCGCGCTTGATGTCCAGCGTTATGCGCAGACCCTTCAGATCCGTTTCGTCGCGCACGTCATTGACGTCCCTTATCTTGTTAGCTTTCACGAGTGAAACAATTTTCTCAATAATAGCCTCTATGCTGGTCGTATAGGGAATCTCCGTTATCTCTACGCAGTTGTTCTTACTGTCCGCTTGATATTTCGCGCGCAGTTTGAAACTCCCCCTGCCGGTCGCGTAGATCTCGGCCAGGCCGGCGGCGTTGTATATCAACTGAGCGCCCGTCGAAAAATCCGGCGCTAAAAGGTATTTAGAGATATCGCAGTCCCGATCCGCGATATAGTGGACAGCCGCCGCGCATACTTCCTTCAGGTTGAAGCCGCAGATCGAGCTGGCCATGCCCACCGCAATCCCCTGATTGGGCGTAACCAGCAGGTTGGGGAACGTAGAGGGAAACAGCAGAGGCTCTTTCATAGTTCCATTGTAATTATCAACCATATCCACTGTGTCTTTATCTATGTCTTTAAATAACTCCGCGCAGATGGCGTCCAGCTTAACCTCCGTGTAACGGCTGGCCGCGTAAGCCATGTCGCGGGAATACTGCTTGCCGAAATTCCCCTTTGAGTCGATGAACGGGTGCAGCAGAGCGTCGTTACCGCGCGTCAGCCGCACAAGGGTCTCGTATATGGCCTGGTCGCCGTGCGGGTTAAGCCGCATGGTCTGCCCCACCACGTCGGCTGATTTGATCCGCCCGCCGGTTAAGAGGCCCATTTTATACATAGTATACAATAATTTGCGGTGCGCGGGCTTAAAGCCGTCCATTTCCGGGATGGCGCGGGATATAATCACGCTCATGGCATACGGCATGTAATTGGTTTCCAGCGTGCTGACAATATCCAATTCCGATATATTTACAGGTTCCGATGATATGGGAGTTTCCGTTTTCTTTCTTGGCAAATAATCACGCTCTCTTTTTGGTCTACACAATTTCGGTGAAATCTATATATTTATGGCCGAACAACTCAATAAATTCTTTGCGGCCCTTTAGATTGTCGCCCAATAGTATCTCAAACATATTTTGCGTCTTTTCCGCGTCGCTGGGCGAAACCTGGATCAGTTTGCGCGTCTGGGGATTCATGGTGGTATGCCACATCATATCAGGCTCATTTTCGCCCAATCCCTTGGAACGCTGAATCGTGTATTTACCGCTCAGCCTGCCCGTGATATCCGCCTTTTCCTTCTCGCTGTACGCGAAGTACGTCTTCTTGGCGGAGTTTATCTCGTACAGCGGCGATTCGGCGATAAACACCTTCCGCGCCTGGATCAGCGTCGGTACGAGCCTGTAGAGCATTGTCAGGATGAGCGTGCGTATCTGAAACCCGTCCACGTCGGCGTCCGTGCATATAATAATCTTGCTCCAGCGAAGCTGGCTTAAGTCAAAGGCGTTAAGATCCCTGTTATGCTTGGTATGTATCTCCACGCCGCAGCCCAGCACCCGAAGCAGATCCGTGATGATGTCATTGTTGAAGATCTTATTATAATCGGCCTTAAGACAGTTCAGTATCTTGCCGCGCACCGGCATAATGGCCTGAAATTCCGCGTCGCGCCCCAGCTTGCACGCGCCCAGCGCGGAATCGCCTTCCACGATGTAAATCTCGCGCCGCGTGAGATCCTTGGTGCGGCAATTGACGAATTTCTCCACACGGTTGTTAATATCAATCGAGCCGGTGAGCTTCTTTTTAATATCCAGCCGCGTCTTCTCGGCGGTTTCGCGGCTGCGCTTGTTTACCATTACCTGAGCCGCCAGTTTATCAGCGTCGGCCTTGTTCTCAATAAAGTACACCGGAAGCTGTTTTCGCAGAAATTCGCTCATGGCGTCCTGAATGAATTTATTGGTAATGGATTTCTTGGTCTGGTTCTCGTAGCTGGTAACGGTAGAAAACGAATTGGAGATTAATATCAGGCAATCCTCTATATCCGAGAACGTGATCTTCTTTTCGTCCTTTTTATACTGGCCGCCGTTTTTGAGATACGCGTCTACCGCCGAAACAAATGACGAACGCACGGCCTTATCCGGCGAGCCGCCATACTCCAGCCAACTGGAATTGTGATAATACTCCAGCGTGTTGACGTCGTTGGAGAAGCAGAACGTTATTTCAAACCTTAATTTATATTCCGGCTTGTCCTCGCGGTCGCGGCCCTTGGTTTCATACGTGAGATAACAGGGCGCTGTAAGGGCTTTTTCGCCCGCGATCTCCGTGATATAATCCTTTATGCCGTTCTCATAACAAAAGGTGAACGTTTCGCCGGACTCCTCATCCAGCAATTCAAAACGCAGGCCGGCGTTTACGATAGCCTGGCGTTTAAGGACATCCAAATAATACTCAAGGGGTACGTTTATATCAGTAAACACCTCGCGGTCGGGACGCCACTTGATCGTTGAGCCGGTTGGCGCGCCCGCCGCCTTCTTCTTCATTAAGCCGCCAATATTCTCCCCTTTTTCAAAGCGCATCATGTAATGGAAGTCGTCACGGTAAACGTCCACATCCATGTACTCGGAGCTGTATTGAGTGGAGCATAGACCCAGCCCGTTCAGCCCCAAGCTGTAAGAATAGCTCTCTTCCTCGTCGTTGTTTTGAAACTTGCCGCCCGCGTAAAGCTCACAGAAAACCAGTTCCCAGTTGTATTTCTGTTCTATCGGGTTGAAATCGACCGGGCAGCCCCGGCCATGGTCGCGCACCGTAACGGAGGCGTCGTTGTGGCGCGTAATCTCTATTACCTTGCCGTAACCTTCGCGCGCCTCGTCAATGGAATTGGATATGATCTCAAATATGGAATGCTGACAGCCCTCCAGGCCGTCTGAGCCGAAGATGACAGAAGGGCGCTTGCGCACGCGGTCCGCGCCCTTTAAGGATACGATGCTTTCGTTGTCATACGATCTCGATTTTTGCTTCATAATTCACCAGCCTATATTATAGAACATAATTACGTATATTACCATGAATACGGAATTATGTAAAGAGGTTTTTTTGATTGGAGATTTACCGATGAGGCGGGATTGCCAACGTTTATCGCACCGATGGTTTTGACTGTGTTGCCGAAGGAAAACACGTTGTCTGGCGATAAGGTTGGAAAGTGTATTAACCCGACTTTCCGGATAAATGCCGACAAAGCCCCAAAAAGCAACCCTCGAAAATTTGATAGGCCACTACAATCTATCGAAGAACGAGATAAAGTTATTTGTACGAACTGGTTAAGC
>JAISZF010000183.1 GCA_031269415.1 Clostridiales bacterium | reverse complement strand
TGAGAGGCTTAACGCTTATCAATTATATCCTCGCGCTTCCGGGGATCGCCTTTGCCTTAACGATTCATGAATACTTTAAAGCGCTGTTCAGTTACAGGCTGGGCGATCCATACCCAAAGCTTCAGGGACGGCTGCGGGCAAACCCCAAGAGTCACTTTGAGCCAATAGGCTTTCTGCTGATGCTGCTGTACGGCTACGGATGGGGCCTGCCGGTGAATACCTCCTCCACTTATTACAAAAACAGAAAATCGGGGACAATAATCACATACGCCGCGCCGTCGTTAATAAATCTGCTGTTCGCGTTCGCCGCCTTTACGCTGTTATTGGCGGCCAAGCAGATTTCTTACACATTAGGATTGGGTTTGCCGCTGAACAGCCAGGGCTTCGCCCAAAGCGTGGAAACACTCAGCGGATACGGCTATACCGCCGCGAATCTGTTTTCCCCGGAGCCGATACTCTTAGTCGTATCCGGAACCGTATACCAAATCCTCTATATGTTTGCGCGGTGCAATCTGGCGGCGGCACTTATAAACCTGATTCCGCTTTATCCGCTGGACGCCGCCGTGATTCTGGAGAACTGCCTGCCGGCTGAACACAAATATAAATTCAGAGGATATAGGGGCATGACGCTGACGATTCTCTCACTGCTCTTTGTTTCAGGCTTTATTAATATTGTGTTTGACCCGGTTATTCATTTACTTTTGAGAGCTGTTGAATAATGGAAAAAAACCTGCTGCCGCTGGACGTCCATATAAAGCTGGAAGCGTTTGAAGGGCCTTTTGATCTGCTGTTTCATCTGATAGATAAAAATCAGATCAATCTGTACGATATTCCCATCGCGGAACTTACGGATCAGTACGTGGCCGTACTTAAAGAGTACCCGGGGGACATGGAATTGATCAGCGGATTTATACTGATGGCCGCCACACTGCTTGAGATAAAGTCGCGGATGCTTCTGCCAAAACCGCAAAAAGAAACTCCCGAGGAAGACCCGCGCGAGCTTCTGGTCGAGCGTCTGCTGGAATATAAGTTGTATAAACAAGCCGCTGAAATACTTAAGTCTTATGAAGCGGAGGGTATGAAACGCCTGTTCCGCGAGCCGGAGGCGGGCGTTTTCCAACGGCTTAAGGACAGTCACTCCGCCTCGGCGGCTGACGCGCTGTCCGGTGTGAGCTTGAAACAGTTTTATGAAATCTACCGCGAAACGCTGATCCGGCGCGAACTGCGCACGGATAAGGTGAGGGCGGGCTTTAACGCAATTCCGAAGGATGTTCATACCATTGAGGAGAAGATAGATTACCTGCGTGCGATACTGGATTCCACGCCGCAACTGGGCTTTTTCGGCCTACTGCGCGTCTGCCGGAGCAAGTCGGAGAAGGTTACAACGTTTTTGGCTATGCTTGAACTGATTAAGAGCAAAAGCGTCCGGTTCATACAGGAAAATAATTTCGAGGATATTTTGCTGGAGAGGGTTGAGGCTGGGTGAAATGATAAATAAAATTAGCAAATCAAATAGGTCAGCGGTGCATTTTTCCGAGCAACCGTTAAAAGACAGGGGGTAATCGTTAAAAATGAACCGCTCGCGCTTTCAGGCTTTCAAACTCCTTATTTCGGCTTTCCGCTCGCCCGTAAATCGTCGTGATTCCGTCATTTTTTGCAAGGCTTTGTTTCGCACCCACTTCGACTGTGCTTTTACCTCCGACAATGTCCGCTCGTAGAAATTGAGGGCGGCTTCGGCATAAAGCCATGCCAAAGCAATCTTTGCGTAATATCCTTCGTGCGAAACTGTTCGCAAGGCGGCAAACACACGGTCTATATATTCCGGTGTAAGGAAATTCGCCATAAGCAGAACAATTCCGAATCGGACTGTGAACTCGTTTTTGGCGGTCAACTTAGAGGCGGCATAATTGAACCAAAAAGGCGACGAGTATTTCGTGCCGCCTCGTGTGGCAAATATGTCTATAGCGCTCCAACAGTCACAGAGCGCCAGATATTTTTCGAGTAAATCATGCCGCTCGTCATCGCTGTATTTGCCGCCGTCTATCGCCATGCCGACAAACATAACTTCTTCGAAAATGGCCTTGTCGATAACGCTAATCAGTTCAACAAGTTCGACGGCGGGTAGGCTTTTGACGCGCGCTTTCACTATTTTTCGCAAATCCGGCATACGGACGCCAAGCACAGTCAAGGATGTGTTGGCGTTCTTTTTTATGAACGCGGCATATTCCTCGTTGCCGACTGCCGCTATTTGTAAGTCAGAGCGGAGGACGGTGTCTTCTCGTCTAAGCGAATTTCAAGCTCGCTGGTGTAAGGTTTACATGTTTTTTTACGAAAATATGTGAATAACAATCCATGAATGTTAGAAACTACATCCGCGTGCTTTGAAGTCCCCGCCGCCATGTTGTAAATAACCCCGTCTATCATTTCCGTTTTCGTGGGGTCTTCATGTTTGTTTTGCTCTAACGCCATATTGTCCATAATCAATCCTCAATCCTCAATCCTCAATCCTCAATCCTCAATCCTTTATTTAAACCCGCCGATAGGCGCGTTAGCGAACTTAGTATACTGCCCCAGCCAAGTCAGCTCAACCGTGCCTGTCGGGCCGTTGCGCTGTTTGGCGATAATAATCTCAGCCTGATTCTTCTTCTCGGTATCGGGCTTGTAATATTCCTCGCGATATAGAAAAGCCACCACGTCGGCATCCTGTTCTATTGCGCCGGATTCGCGCAGATCGGACAGCATCGGCCTGTGGTCGGCGCGCGATTCCACCGCCCTTGAAAGCTGCGCAGCCGTAAAAACAGGACATTCGAGCTCCTTTGCGATGCCTTTCAGCGATCGTGATATTTCAGAGATCTCCTGCTGGCGCGATTCACTCCTGCCGGACACAGTCATGAGCTGCAGATAATCAATGATAACCAGCCCAAGACCCTTTTCCATCCTAAGCCTGCGGCATTTGGCGCGCAGCTCGGCTACAGAAATGCCGGGCGTATCGTCTATAAACAGCGCGCCTTGCGACAGCGGCGCTATGGCTTCGGCGACTTTATACCAGTCGTCGTCGTTCAATTCGCCCGTGCGCAGTTTTTGCGCGTCGAGGTTGGCCTCCGAACACAACAGACGGTTTACGCATTGCTCCTTAGACATTTCCAGAGTGAAAAGCGCCGTGGGTATCCGCTGCCTTATCGCCACGTGATGCGCGATATTCAGCAGCAGCGCCGACTTACCCATAGACGGGCGCGCGCCAAGCAGTATCAGGTCGGAAGGCTGCAAACCGGCGGTACGGTTGTCAAAATCTGTGAAACCGGTGGCAATGCCGGTTATCTTCCCTTGCGAGCGCGCCAGTTCATCCAATCTATCTATGGATTTTATCAGTATTTCATTGATCGGGGCAAAGTCGGAGGAATTCCGGTTCTGTACTATGTCGAACACACTCTTTTCGGCCTGTTCGAGTATGTAATCGACCTCGTCGCGCGCTTCGTAGCTGGCGGTAGCAATGTCGTTGGAAGCACGGATCAGTCTTCGCAGAATGGATTTATCAGACACGATTTTTGTATATCGTTTAATATTGGCGGAGGTGAAATAGGCGGCGGCGATATCCGCCACCCGTTCCCTGCCGCCCACACTCTCAAGGATATTTTTCTCTGACAGACGATCGCATAGAGTTATAACATCCACCGGTACGCCCTGTAAAAACAGTTCGACCATGGTTTCATAAATTCCTTTGTTATCAGGCCGGTAAAAATCTTCCGGACGCAATGCCTCATGAGCGGTGGCAATTGCTTCCCGGTCAAATAACATACCGCTTAAAATCGCGTCTTCGGCTTGAGAGTCGTTCGGAGGTATACGCGGGGCAAATTCTTCGGGTTGAGGCATTTCTCTGATCCTTTCAGGACAATTATCTGGAATAATTCTACCATTTGGACAATCAAAAATCCAGTGCCGATAGACGCGCCTTACGGCATATGATATATCATATGTTTGGAGGCTTTCTATGTCAGTATCGCCATACAACCGCGAAGCCGCGGTTAATTACGCTCACAAGTGGGCGAGAGCCCGCAATCCCAAATACGCCGATTTCGAGGAGATGGGCGGGGATTGTACAAATTACGCGTCACAATGCCTTTTAGCGGGCACGGGCGTAATGAATTACACTGAAGATACCGGCTGGTATTATAACAGCTTAAACGACAGGGCGCCCGCGTGGACTTCGGTAATTTACCTCTACAATTTTTTAACGGGCAACAAGGGAGCAGGGCCTTTCGGGCGAGAGGTTTCCATGCATGAGATCTCCGAAGGTGATTTGGTTCAGTTGAAACTGGATAAACCGGATTTCCAGCACACGCCCGTAATTGTTTCCGTGGGCAGGCCGTTCGAGATGGGCAGTATTCTAGTGGCGGCGCATTCCCTGGATTCTGATTACCGGCCGTTGAATACGTATGATATACATGGAATCCGCTTTATTCGTATAGACGGATACAGGACGTAAACGCGGCTGTGAACACGGGGAACTGGTTTTTAAAATCGGTCCCTTGTTTTTTATGGGGATAAAAGCGTACTAAAAAAGGAGCGTTGGATGATTCTCATTCAATACTCCTTTTGCGTATTAGCCAAATGGCGATAAAAGCGTCATTGATTAAAGTTCCTGCGCGTCTTTGTATTTCCTGTGTCGCTCCGCGCTCGTTTTATTTCCCTCTCCAGCGCCCTACCCACGCGTCCGTTGCCTGGATATTGATCATATTGAAAAATGGATTGAAAAGATTTATAATGTGTCGTAGCATTTTAACATTTACACATATAAGACCGCGGAGATCGTGGCTAATCCTGATCCCGCCAAAGTAAGCTTGTACATTGATGATCCTAATTTTTATGATCGCGCGGATCTGATTATTAAGCTTGCCAAAAAACTAAGAGCCGGAAACGAAGCGACGGTTGATGAAACAGATTCGGCTCTTAACTGTGAACCGAAATCACATTACGCGATTGTCCTTAAAACAGCTATAGGGTATGTTCAAGCCGCAAGCGACTATTTCGAGAGATTAATAACCTTTGAGGAATTAGAAGCGGCGTTGGATATTGGTAAAAAGGGGAGGGACGGGAAGTATGTCTGAGGTAACACTCCGCGTGGCGTGAAAATTTCAGCCTTACCGAAAATCAGATGAAAACGTGACCGCGATAGCTGCCTTTGCGGCTGTCGCGGTCACGCGTTTTATTGTTAAATCTCTATGCCCGTCCGCAAAATTTCTTTCACAAAAGGATTATAGCGTGGGAACACCGCGCAGGTATAATTTGCTAAATTATGACCAATAATAGGATCAGACATAACAGGGAGTGAGCGGATTGCCTGAGAAGAGTACTAAGATTGAGAAAATAAAAAAAGAGAAGGTTCTCACGGACAGCGATTTATTAAAATACGAGATAGCCGAAGAACTGGGGCTCTTGGAGAAGGTGCGCAAGTCCGGCTGGAAGAGTTTGTCCGCCAAGGAAAGCGGACGCATCGGCGGTTTGATGAACAGGAGGGCGCGCGCCAAGAAGGAGGATGATAGCGTTTGAACCCCTATCAGGGTTTCGCTCGGGTATACGACAGTTTTATGGCGGATACACCCGTCGATGAATGGATTGCCTTTATTGAGGCTTTATGGTCGCGCGATAATCTGAAACCCGAGCTGATACTCGACGCCGGCTGCGGTACGGGGGCGTTAACCCTGCCCTTGGCGCGAAAGGGTTACAATATGATAGGCATTGACATTTCTGATGAGATGCTGTCAGCGGCGAGGCGGAAATCAGAGATCGCCGGTCTGGACATTCTGTTTTCACGTCAGGATATACGCGATTTTGAACTGTACGGCACGGTGGACAGTATTATCTGCGTATGCGACGCCGTTAATTATCTGGCCGGCGACGGGGACTTATACCGGTTTTTCAATCTATCGCGGAATTATCTAAACCCCGGCGGCTTATTCGTCTTTGATGTCAGCACGGAATATAAGTATAAAGAAGTGCTTGCGGAAAACAATTTCTGCGACATTAACGAAAACGCCGCTTACATATGGGAGAATAGCTATGACCCCGGCACTCGTATAAACGAATATCTGGTTACATTTTTTATGGAAGACACTTTTGGCCGATATGAGCGGTTTGAAGAACTGCACCGCCTTCGGGTGCACAGCGTATCGGAAATAAAGTCCGCGCTTAAAAGCGCCGGTTTTTCGGAAATAGAGACCTATGACGCGAACGGTTTTGGATCTCCCGCGTATAACAGCGAGCGGATCTTCTTCTCGGCGCGGAAATAGGCTTACATTTGAGCGCCGCATACAAAGGCGCTCAATTTATTTGTCTTTAAGCCAAAATAATTGGTCTTAACATGCCCTCTTAATCATATATATTTCGTGTAGAAACGATTAAGGGAGGGCCTTTTCTTTAAGACATACATAGAAGAAAGAGCCGTGGAAGTCGCGAACTTCATCATCAAGAGCAACGCTACCGTCAGAGAAACCGCCAAAAAATTCGGAATCAGCAAGTCCACCGTACATAAAGACGTAACTGAGAGACTAAAAAAGATAAATCCTAAGCTGGCCAGTGAGGCAAAAAAGGTTTTGGAAATCAACAAATCTGAAAGGCACATACGAGGCGGACTGGCCACAAAGGAAAAATATCTGACGCTTACCGGGCACGCCCGGCTTAAGAGTTTTAAATAGGTACCGCGAAAAAGGAGAGCCGGGCTATGCCCGGCTATTTACATTATAGATGAGTCTATCCGCGTTACACGCTCATCTCAATAATCAAAACATGGGCCTTGCTTTCCGTCCTGATATCCACGTCCTGCTCCACTATCTCCATCGCGTCGCGCGCGGTCATATCCTGCCCGTTAACCCGAGCCGCTCCCTCGATAAGAACTAAATACGCCTGCCTGCCGGATTCAATTTTGAATTCCAGGGAGTTATTGTTCGTGATCTCCGCCGCGTACAGGTTCGCGTCCGCGTGAATAGTTATCGGTGCGTCCGGATTCCTGCCGCCGGAGGCAATGGGCATCCAGCGATTCACCCTGTCTTCCCAGGCAAAGGGCGCGTCGCCGTAATTCGGCGCGTAACCCTCCTTATCTGGGAAGATCCAGATCTGTAAAAACCTCAAAATTCTATCATCGGACAGATTGTATTCACTGTGCAAAACTCCGGTACCGGCACTCATATACTGAACCTGCCCGCGCGTCAGGGTTCGATTGTTCTTCATACTGTCCGCGTGGGTCAGTTCGCCTTCCACAACATACGAGATTATCTCCATATCCTTGTGCGGATGTGTGTCAAAACCCTCGCCCGGCTGAACCATATCATCGTTTAATACACGCAAAACCCCAAAGTTTATATTGTCGAGGTTATGATATTCGGCAAATGAAAAATGGAAATGACTGTCCAGCCATCCATGTTTTCCGCGCCCCATCTTGGTGTGATCGATATGCCTAACCGTACTAACCATAAACGCACCTTTCCCATGAGTAGTAAATTGGCTTGGCCTATATACATAAGTTTCAGCATCCTCATGCTTTTAATGTGCCCATTTTCAGATGCTTTATGTTAACGCGAAACTGTTTCCTTAATCAGTTCGCGCTGAATCCCAGCTTCTTTCTCAAGGAGCTTGTAAAGCGCGGAGATATCCATCTTTCGGCCATCAATCGTACACGTAATGTTCACACGTTTTACCTTTAGGCTGAATTCCTGATCCTGCTCAAATAATTCCTCCTCTATCGGAGCGTACTCCGAAAGGAGTTTCAGATTGTCAATTAACCGGTTATGTACCTCTTTCTCCATATCCTCCGCGCTTTTGCCCACAAAATCGCGCTTGCCCAATTCCAGTCGGTTCAGCGCTTTACTGACGCTGCCGCGATCCTCCGTATTCAGATCCTGTATATCCGTATATCCCAGCGCCGCTTCATCTTCCAGAGCCCGTTTAACAAACATCATTTCCCGTTCCTTAGCGCTTTTCACCTGACCCGCCGTTTCGATTTCCGAGATCAGCCGCGTTAATTTAGAATCCAGCGCGACGGATGTCTTCCGCAATATATCCAGGCTGTTCCTGATCTCCTCTACCCGATGCCGCTTAGCCCCGATAGTCCGCGTTACTTCCTCGTAGCCCGAAACTCGAAGCCGTTCCTCTATCTCCTTTATCTCAGCGTTAATATCATTATGACGTCCCTCCAGTTCAAGACTGTCATACAACAAGTCCTCCAGGTCTGATTCAAGCGTCTCCATCCGCTCCGTCTCATCGGCTGTCCTTGCGGTATTCGCCCGCTGATTGTTATATTCGTCTATAAGATCCGCCAGATCGAAGCTATACATGCGCATGATTTCCCGTGCGGTATTATAAACATCCATATCGGCGGGCAAACGTATCTGATCGCCCAGCGCCGCGGCTTTCCCGTTCAGGCTGTCAATATCCCCTTCAAGAGGCGCCAAGCGGCTGATCAAACTCTGATTTTCACTTCCGGCGATTTGAAGGTCAAAATCCAAGCCGCGCAAAACCCTCGCGGCTTCAGTCAGCGCGCCCGTATCGGGCATATGCGTGTATTCGTCCATCAGTTCGGCTTTTTCGGATTGCAACGCTTCAATCTCCGCGTCATATACGGCTATCCGTTTTACCAAGCCCTCTATTTCCACCTGCAGCGCGTGGATGGCAGCTTGGCGTCCACGCTGGCGCGCCTCCTCCCCGATAAATTTTGAAATATATTCTCCCGTGACCGTGCCGGTAAGCGCGCCCAATCTGAACGCGCCGGAGGCGTTTATGGTGGTATGCGACTCCACGCCGAAATAAACGGCTTTAAGCGCGTTATCGGCGAGAGTTTTGGCGTCTGTTTCCCCGTCTATCTCCAGTACGCCGGTTAGGTCATAATCTTTATCCGGTTTAGACAGTTTATCGAAAATAAACATGTACCTGTCCGCTGAACCTGGGTTTTCTTCCATGGCTTTCAGCACGGCTTCCCGGTATTTTTCCGGTATAACCAGCGCGTCCAGTATGCCCATGCGCCATAGAGCTTCTTCTACGCGATTAGCGAATGATTCGTCCACATCCGGTTTAAAGCGCAGCAGCTTGTAAAACGGCGTAAAGGGAATATTGTGTTCTTGCAAATATTTCCGTGAGCGAACCGCCTCCGGCAAACGATCAGGCTTGATTTCCTTTAACTCACGCAAACGTCTTATTTCCGCCTGCTTATCGTTTTTTTCCTCATTGAGCCTGCTCATCCGCACCTTTTTAGCGCCGATCCTCTGATCTATCGCGCCGCGCAGCGCGGCTAAGAGTTCATCTATAAAAGGCGTAAGTCTCAGACGTTCGTCCGTATATCTAAACGCTTTAACAGCGTTATGTATGTTTTCCATCATTTCAGGCAAAACCGTCAGGCGTGTGTTTCTCTCCGCCCAATCGTCCAGCGCGCGCGTCAGATTCAGTTTAATATCTAAAAAATCAGATTGCGCTGCGGAGAACTCCTCTTCTTTGAGCTTCAGGACAGCGCCGCCGCGTTCAAGTCTTTGATTCAAGGCATCACTTTCCGCGCGCAGCCGGGCCGCGTCCCCAAGGATACCGGCGCCGTCGCGCAGCGCTTCGTCGTGCCTCTTTATCGCCTCTTTCATCAGGGGAAAATCGAATTCCTCACGGTTCGTAAACGCCTCGGACATCCATTCGTGTTCCTCGAACGCGGCTTCGTCAGCCAAACGGCCCAATGCCGTCAGCGCGCCGCCAATTCGGCACATACGCCATTCCGCTTCCGCCTCAAGAGTTTTTATCATTGTGACGCTTTGATTAATACGCGTCTTTTTCTTAAGGGTATCGTTATTCTTTTTTTTCAGATATTCGGCGCTCTCCTCCGCCTCAACCCTCAAACGCGTCAATCGCTTGGTAGCTTCGGCCTCAGCCTCATGCCGCTCGCTCAACGCGCTGATTATTCGCTCGCATTCTATATCTTCATTTTGCAGCCGCTCAATCGTTTCATTGTTAAGCACAATATCGTTTTCTGTTTCAGCCTTGTTCGCTGTAAGCTGTTCATATTCCGCGGCAGTCCTGTCAGATTCACGAGCGGCCGCGATATACGCCCGCAGCTTGCCTGTCATCATTAGCCGGTTATAGTGACTGTAGGCGTTAAATACATATTTGACCGCGTTATAACTCTCCGTGACAGCCGTTAAGCGATCTTTTTGGTTTTCTATCCTCTCAATCTCCTCAAGAAACAGCCGCGGATCGGTACCTGTCAGCGACGGGAGAGAGCCGGACAGGATCTCCCGCGCCGAGCCGGCCAGCGGCGAGATGGTTTTCTCTGTTATCCGCATCGGGTCGCAACCCAGCCTTCCATAAATTTGAATATATTTGGTTTAGCATACCATATCGGAAGGCTAGGCGCAAATTTTTTGTTTTGGTATTTTGATAATTCTATTGCATTCATAGTTGTCCCGTGCTATAATAACATCCATTCCGAATTGGCTTCACGTACGCATAGCTCAGCTGGATAGAGCGTCTGACTACGGATCAGAAGGCCGGGGGTTCAAATCCTCTTGCGTACATGTTCGAAAACCGCTTAGGTATGCCGTTCCTGGGCGGTTTTTTGTTTGCTCGGCAAGTTGATTTTAGGGCTTGGTGTCCAATTTGGTGTCCAGGCTCTCAAAACTTTTATAGAGCTTTTAACGGATAATAAATCTAGAGAGAACCCAAAAGCACTTATTTCTTAATTTCTTGCTTCACTGATAATATAGCAAAAGTGACTAAAATTTTTAGACTAAAAGGTTAAAGCGCGGCGCGATTTTTGTCTATAATGCCTTTTCCGGCTGACACCCTAACAGGACACTAACCTGAGACGTAAAAGAGGACTAGCAACCCGAATGCGGCTGTTAGTCCTCTTAATCTTATCGACGCGCACATCCGGCGCGCGTCAAACAAATATTTGGCGGCCCCTGATTAGCTATAGGGTGGCCACCGAACCCTTTAATTATTGTTCGGGGCTATCCGTGACAGGACGATTTAAGGAGCGCACGGACGCGGCGTACTTATAACCGCTTCCCTCTGTACCGCCGGAATAACGCCGGCGTATATATTGGCCGTGGTGGAAACTTGCGCGTGCCGCAGCTGCGCGGCGACTGTACGGATATCCGCGCCGCCCGCGAGCATAATTGTCGCGGCCGTATGCCTAAGCCCATGAAACGATAGTTCCGGAAGCTTTTCGTCGTGAGTCAGGTTGTATTTCCTTATTCTCTTTAAAATCCAATGGGAAGGCGTAATCGTTAAAAGACACTCTGAAACCGCCACGGTTGATGTCAAGTGTTCACTGAAAAAGCCCTCTGCCCATTATCAACTTTTGATACAGTCTGAAAGTCCCAACGCCGAAAAAGCCCAGTAAAACTGGACTTTCGGGCAAATCAAAAACCACCTACCGACAAAATTTCTTTTATCAATAGATGGTGAATGTTCTGGAGCTGCTGACGGGATTTGAACCCGTGACTTCTACCTTACCAAGGTAGTACTCTACCTACTGAGTTACAGCAGCATACACAATTATCCAATTCTTTCGCTGACTGAACCGCGAGAGCGAAAAACCGTATTTTAGTTTAGCAAGCCGGAATACGTTTGTCAAGAGATTCAGCCAATATTTTCATTCGTTTTTCAATAATTTCTCCGCTTTACGCCGCACGCGCCGCAGCGCGTTATCTATGGATTTAACGTCCCGCTTTACGCGCCCGGCTATCTCCGCGTAGCTTAACCCCGACAGATGCAGGCTCAAAACGCGCAGTTCCATCGCGCTTAACGCCGACAGCAGATGCTCCTTTATGTAATGCCTGTCTTCGCTGCCTATCAGCATTTCTTCCGGATCAGCGCTCCACTTTTCCGGCGAGGGCATGGGCTGGCTTAACGGCATGCTTGTATTCAGAGGCAGATGCTTCTGTCGGGCGCCGGCTTTTACCGCCGAGATCATCTGCCGGTTGACGCATATTTCCGCGAACGTCCTGAATGGGACGCCCTTGGCGGGGTTGAAATCGCGGATGGATTTAAAAAGCCCGATCATCCCCTCCTGTATAATATCCTCTTTGTCGGCTCCGGCGATAAAATACGCGCCGGCCTTTATTTTGACCAGCTTCTTATACTTCGTGATCAGCGTGTCGGTCGCGCGGGCGCTTCCGGCCCGAATCTCTTTTATTACCTCTTCGTCTGTCATGCTCACCCCCGATTGCGCCGCATATCTTCCAGCAGTTTGGCTGTCTTTTCATCCAGCAGATCCATTAACGGGTTAACCTTTACCGGCCTTTTGTTCAAAAACTGTTTCTGTGCCTCCGCGCGCAGCGTTTTAATCTCCTGGTGAAAATCATTGGCCGAAACGCGTACCGCCCCCCGGCCCATAATAATAATCTGCTCGGTGTAATCGGAAGTAACCACGCGCACTTTATCGTGCTTGGCCAACCCCGCCGCCGTCCTCTCGATGAAGTTGTCCGCGGTTTCCGCCTCCTTTGTAAAGACGACCTCTATATTATTATAAACCTCGACAGATCCCACGCCGCCCCGAATTTGATGCGCGTCGAACACCGCTATCACATAATTCTGTTTATAACCCTGGTAATCGCACAATATATCCAGTAGTTTTATCCGCGCGTCCTCCAGGGACGACGCCGCTGTTTCGCGCAGATCATTCCACGCGAAGATAACGTTATAGCCGTCTACCAGCAGGTATTCCGCGCGTTTGCTCACGGCGCCACTCTCATGAACCTGCGCCTGCGGACGACCTCATACATCATGATACCCGCCGCCACGGAGGCGTTGAGTGAGTCAATACGACCATACATTGGGATTTTAATGGAAAAATCAGAATTTTTGCCAAGCAGGCGTCCAACGCCTGTTCCTTCCGAACCGATAATCAGCGCGATTGGGCCGGATAGATCCACCGTATACAAAGGCTCGCCCTCCATATCCGCGCACGCGATCCAGAGTCCGGCTTTCTTTAACTTTGCCACAGCGTCGGATAGGTTTGTGACCCGGCTGATCAAAATATGTTCAATAGCCCCGGAAGATGTCTTTACGACAGTAGGGGTTAATCCCGCGGCGCGGCGTTTGGGCAGAATGACTCCATGTACGCCCGCGGCTTCCGCCGAACGCAGTATGGCCCCCAGATTATGCGGATCCATTATGCCGTCCAGCAGCAGAATAAACGCGTCCTCAATTTTGGATTTGGCGTAATCCAGGATTTCTTCTATCTCGACATACCCCTTGGCCGGGCATACACCCACAACGCCTTGATGGTTTCCGGATTCGGAGAGTTCGTCCAGTTTTGTCTTATCCACTTCCTGAAGCACAACGCCGCGTTCGCGGGCTTTGGCGGCTATTACGCGCAGAGTGCCCTCAACGCCGCCGCGCCTTAGCAATATCTTATCCACGGGCTTTTCATGATTAAGGGCTTCGAGTACGGCGTTGCGGCCTATTAATATCAATCCGGGTGTTTCCCGCGGTTCTTGCCCGTTATCATTTTTCATTAGAATCCACCTCAGCCGGGGCGCACAGCGCGAAAATCTCCTTCAGTCTCTCTGTCCTGCCGGATAAATATAAATACCCGAATAACGCTTCCAGACCGGTTGCGTGCTGATATTCCGCCACGCTGGCGTTTTTCGCCTTGCCGCTGGGTTTTGAGTTGCGTCCGCGCCGGGCTATCGATTGTTCGTCGGGCGACAATCTGTCGAACAGCCGGAAATAAGATTGACTCTGGGCGGACGCGCGGACATACTCTTTCGATTTCCGAAACAAATTTCGTACATTATCCGAGCTGCCCGAAACGAGGCTTTCCCTCACCATCAGTTCGAACACGGCATCCCCCAGGTACGCCAGATTCAGCGGGGAATACTCTTCCGGCCTCATTTGAACGACCACCGGACGCCGTCTGGCCTGTCCTCCAGCAGAACGCCCATATCCGCCAGCGATTTCCGTATGGCGTCGGCTGTCTGGAAATCCTTCGACTTGCGCGCTTCCTGCCGCTTCGCGATTAAATCCTCGATCTCGGAAGTGTCCGCTTGGGTCTCTTTGATCAATTCAACGCCTAAAACGCCGCATAGTTTGGTCAGAGTATTGAGTATCGACGCCGCGCTGGCTTTGGATATAGGCTTTGAAACCTGTGTATTCGCGTATGTGACAAGATCAAAAATAGCGGAAATGGCGTTGGCCGTGTTGAAGTCGTCGTCCATGCTTTCCTCAAAACGCCGGACAAATTCCGCGATCTCCCGATCAACCGCGTCCTCGCCGCCCAACGCTGTTTCACTGCCGTTTTCCGCGGCGTATTTTATCAGCCCGGCGCTGTTTTTTAAGCGTTCCAGGCCTCTTTTAGCGGCTTTCAGTAATTCGCCATCAAAGTTAATAGGGCTTCGGTAATGCGCGCTAAGGATAAAAAACCTCACGGCCTCATAGGAAAAGGCTTCCGCCACTTCGCGCAGGGTAAAGAAATTCCCAAGCGATTTAGACATCTTCTCATTGTTAATATTAATATAACCCACGTGCGTCCAATAACGGGCAAAGGTTTTTCCGTTGGCCGCCTCGCTCTGCGCGATTTCGTTTTCATGATGGGGAAATATCAGATCCTCGCCGCCGGCGTGTATATCAAACGTATCGCCCAGGTATTTCTTGGCCATAACCGAGCATTCGATATGCCATCCGGGCCTGCCCGGACCCCATGGCGAGTCCCACTTGGGTTCTCCGGGCTTATAAGGCTTCCAGAGGACAAAATCCATGGCGTCGTGTTTTTCGTCGTTTATCTCCACGCGCGCGCCGGCGTTTAAGTCGTTAATATCCTTGCCGGACAGGCGGCCATAGCGTTCAAACGAGCGGGTGCTGTAATATACCGAGCCGTTAATCGCGTAAGCGTGGCCTTTATCAATCAGTGTCCGTATCATTTCGATTATGCCGTCCATTTCCCGCGTTACACGCGGCGCGGTCGTGGGTTCCAGGCAATTAAGCCCGCGAGTGTCCGCGACGGCTTCCTTTATATTCGCTTCCGCCACTGATTCCGCTGTAACACCCAGTTCGTTGGCGCGGTTGATAATTTTGTCGTCCACGTCGGTGAAATTCTGAACATAATTCACATTATATCCCTTGTATATAAAATAGCGGCGGACAGTATCAAAAACAGCCATAGGCCGCGCGTTCCCGATATGCATCAGATCGTAAACCGTCGGCCCGCAGACATACATGCTTACGGCGTTTTCCGCAAGCTGCAGGAAATCCTCTTTTTTCCTGGACATGGTGTTGTATATTCTCATAGATTCCTCCAAAATAAGCCGCCTCATTCAGAGACGGCTGTCAGTCAGTTACACTATCCAAAAGGCAGACAGCCCAGGCCGAAATGCCTTCTTTCGCGCCGGTAAACCCCAGGCCTTCCTCGGTCGTCGCCTTGATATTAACCCGCGATTCCCCGGTTTTAAGGCAGCGGGAGATATTCCGCCGCATTTCGGGTATGAACGGCGCCAGCTTTGGACTCTCGGCGACTATTATACAATCTATATTAACTATCTCAAGGCGATTGTCATACAGTTTGTCCCGCGCGCGCTCAAGCAATGTGAGGCTGGATATGCCTTTATACGAGGGATCGGAGTCGGGAAAATGCCCGCCGATGTCGCCCAGGCCCGCCGCGCCTAAGCAGGCGTCTATAATCGCGTGGATAAGCGCGTCCGCGTCGGAATGGCCGAGCAGCCCTGTTTCGTGAGGGATATCCACACCGCCCAGTATCAATCTTCCGCCAGGAACGAGTCGGTGAACATCATATCCGCTGCCAATTCGCATAAAGTCACCCCCAACCAAGTGTACTAAAGTTTATCACACTCCGCCGAACCTTACAAGAAAAAATCATCTTTTAGGCACAGATAAAGAACACGCCCATCAGCGTCCGAGATCTCGGACTGTTTGACGGGCGCGTTTTATTTTAACTTTAATTAAATTTACGTTTCCTAGCGGCTTCGGATTTCTTTTTCCGGCGGACACTGGGTTTGTCGTAATGCTCCCTTTTGCGTACCTCACCCATTATTCCGGCTTTGGCG